>NZ_VILC01000041.1:0-39217 GCF_009712065.1 Aphanizomenon sp. UHCC 0183
AATTAACAAAATTCTTTCCTATCCTTAACAACTGACAACTGACAACTGACAACTGACAAATGAATAAAAAGACAGTCGGATTCGTTATTTTAAATATTAACTTGTTCCTGTTTAATATCTGGGGAGTATTGCCTGTAAAAGCTATTAATGATTCTCCTGTATTCAGTGTGGTTAATAGCCAGAATAATCCTGAAGAATGGCAAAGAATTAGCAACCGCTTACAGAAGCTAAATGTGAAATATTGTGTGATTCCGCTGAGTCAAGTTAAAGATAAGACTGATTGGGGTAAACCATCGGTATTATTTTTGCCGAATGTAGAGGTATTGACAACGGAACAGGCGATCGCCTTAGATCAATGGGTAAGTCAAGGTGGATATTTAATAGCTAGTGGACCAGTGGGTAATTTATCCACACCAGGAGTTCGTCAATTATTACGAAAACTTCTAGGAGGTTATTGGGGATTTAGCTTCAACACCATTGAAAATTTGCAACCCACAAATACGAATATTCCTGATTGGATAAATCAAAAAGAATTATTTGGTGCAATTCGAGGTGGTGTGATTATTCCTAATAATTCTACTAGTCAAACTCCTGTAAGTTGGGACTCCCAAGATCATCCACCAGCAATATTAACAACTGAAAAATCTACCTTATTAGGTTGGTATTGGGGAAAAGATACATCTGTAGGATTAGACATTGCTTGGTTAAAAGCATCCTTAAATCGTTATTTAAGATTACCAGTTAATAGCAAAAGTAAACTTACAAATCCTGCTTCAAACTGTCAGCTAACAATAGCTACTGAACCCACGCAACCGCAAATTCTAGAAAAATTACCGATTGCTTCCGAATCCCCACCTCCTAAAAAAATTCCCAAAAAACCCATTGCTACCTCCAAGTCAAAACCCACCAAAAAAATCTTCAAAAAAAGCACCCTTACCTCCCAATCCAAACCTCTTAAAAAAACCACCATTACTTCTCATGTAAAACCTGCTAAAAAGATTGCTAAAAAAACCACAGTTATTTCCCGGCTAAAACCTGCTACAAAAATAACTGTTACTTCCCAATTACAACCAAATCCAAAAAATACAGGATCATTAGTAGTTTCTAAAATTACTAATGAAAATTTTATTGATCCAATTAATCAACTAGAAGAAAATGTCCGCTTAGATGTTATACCTAATTCTAATCAGCCGATTAATCAAAAAGAAGGTATAGCCCTGCAAAAAGAATTAGAAAATCTGATTGGTAGATTAGAAAGTACCCATATAGCAGCATTAGCTTATAATTCTGCCAAAAATATCAACAATAATGGCACTAATTCCCCACTGGAAAAAGCAGAATCAATCAAAACAGCATCTTCCAACCCAGAAACATCAGCATCAAACTTAGCAGAAACATTAGTACAAGCGAGAGAAACAGTTAAAAGTATCCCCTTATTAATTCAACAAAAAAACTATGTAACAGTTAGACAGAAATGGTTACAAGCTAAAGCAAATCTATGGCAGCAATTTCCCGTCAATCAACGATTAGCACAACCAGAAATTCGGGCAATGTGGTTAGATAGAGGCACTATTGTCAAAGCCGGCAATGAAGTCGAATTAGCCAAAATTTTTGATAAACTAGCAAAAGCCGGAATTAATACCATTTTTTTGGAAACCGTCAATGCCAGTTATCCCATTTATCCTAGTCAGGTAGCACCTCAACAAAACCCCCTGATTCGTGACTGGGACCCCCTAGAGAGTGCGGTGAAACTAGCTCATGCACGGGGAATGGAATTGCACGCTTGGGTGTGGGTATTCGCCGCTGGAAATAACCGTCATAATGAAATTATTAATGTTAGTCCTGATTATTTGGGACCAGTATTAGCCGCAAATCCCGATTGGGCTAATTATGACAATCGAGGTAATATTATTCCCATTGGTCAAACTAAACCTTTTTTAGATCCAGCTAATCCCCAGGTAAGAGAATATTTAACTAAATTATATACCGAAATTGTTACTCGCTATCAAGTAGATGGTATTCATTTGGATTATATTCGTTATCCTTTTCAAGACTCTCTTGTTGGTCGTAGCTATGGTTATGGTAAAGCTGCAAGGGAGCAATTTAAACAGCAGACTGGTATTGACCCCTTGGATATTTCTCCCAGTCAACGGGATTTGTGGCAACAATGGACAGCATTCCGCACCCAAAAGGTGGATAGCTTTGTGGCTGAATTATCACAGACCTTGCGACAAAAACGAAACACCCTGATTTTGTCAGTAGCTGTTTTTCCCTTACCAGAATATGAACGCGTAGAAAAAATTCAGCAACATTGGGAAGTATGGGCAAGAAGAGGAGATATAGATTTAATTGTGCCGATGACCTATGCTTTGGATACACCTCGGTTTCAAGGATTAGCTCAACCGTGGATTACTTCTACAAAATTAGGTGCTACCCTATTAGTTCCAGGAATCCGTCTGAAGTCATTACCAACTATGGGTGCATTTGATCAATTGCAACTTTTGCGAGACTTGCCAGTGAACGGTTATGCGTTGTTTGCAGCGGAAAATTTTCATCCTGAACTAGAACAAATATTTAATAGTACCCAAGGAATTAAAAACGAACCTATACCCCAGCGTCAACCTTTTCGCACGGCGGCGTTTCGTTATGCAGCTTTGCAGAGAGAATGGCGCGTGGTGGAAAAAAATAGTCAGTTACATAAGTCTGCAATCACCAATACTGAGTTTGAGAAATTAGATCAGGAGTTAAAAGATGCGTTGAATCAACTGGCATCTGTACCGTCTGCTCTTAATTTAATTACAGCCAGAAAAGCCCTCAACCAGGTTCAATTGCAATTTTCACAGATACCGGGGAAAAATCAAGCCAATCTCTATCAAGTTAAAGTTTGGGAAAACCGTCTTCTGGCTATTGAACGACTCATCCGTTTTGGCGAAAGAAGATTAAATATGCGTCAAAGGAATGGTATTTAAGCTAAAACCATCCTTCTTGTTCTAGGGTTTCGATTAATTGTAAACCACGAGGATCTCCTACGCCCAGTAGTGAGGCTTTGGTGTCTGCTCTCACTCCTAAGTCTTTATCTTCGGCAAAAGCTTGGATTAATGCGTCTATAGCTGTGGCATAGACGACGTTAGATGGTAGTTCTTTACAAAGCTGGCCAATTGTCCAAGCGGAGTTACTTCGTACAGCGGCGATGGGGTCTGTAACTAAGGCTTCAATTAGGGCGGGAATTGCGCCGACGATGGCTTCATAACCTACTTCTGTCATCTGTGCTAGGGCGCTGGCTGCCCAGAGACGGACGGCGGGAATATCGGTTCTCAGGGCATTAGTGAGGGGTGCTAAGGAACGGCGATCGCGGCAATTACCTAAAGCCCAGACTATGCCTTTGCGAACATAACCATTAAAATCGCGGTTGAGTTGCATAATTAATGGTTCTACGGCTTCTTTGGCTGGGTTACGTCCGATACCATAAGCAGCACTAACTCGCACTAGGGGACAATTATCTGTTAAAAGATGGATGAGATGAGGTGTTGCTCGTTCATCTTGAATATCACAAAAAGCACGCGCTGCTAACATCCGTTGTTGAGGCTGGGTGTTTTCTAAGAGTACCAGCATTAATTCCGCATCAGGTTTTTCCACTTCTGACTCATCAGTAAGTGGTTCTATTTTATCTAATGGGCTTTCTAGCTCAACTTCAGCATCGAGTAGGCTTAGTTCGTATTCGTCGTACATAATTATTCAACTGTAACCTGTTCCCTGTTCCCTAATTAGAGTGATTTTACCATCCAGAGGGATTGTTCTTGATAACCAAGTTGATGATAAAGATTTAATGCGGGTGTGTTGGAGAGAAATACTTGTAGTCCAATTTGGCGATAGCTGGGCTTGCCGGAGACATCACGTTTTTGTGTAGCCCAATTTTCTACATAAGCCATTAATCCTTTACCAATGCCTTTGCGCCTATATTCTGGGATGACGTACAGGAGAAAGATGTACGGATGGCGATCGCCACTAACCTGATCTATAGCATTCCCCACCCATAAACAAGCTACGGGTGATTGGTAATCGGTGATTGGTAATTGGTGAAGAATTTCCTCCCCTACCGCCCCTACCTCCCCCACCTCCCCTACCTCTCCTATCTCCCCTACCTCTTCATAGACCCACCATAAGGGGGTATCACGACAGAAGTATTGCTCAACTGTATGTGCTAAGTGGGAAAAGTCTTGATTAGGGAATTGTTCTTGGTAAGTGCGCTGCATGAACTTGACCAAGAGGGCTTTATCGAGGGTAGAACCTTGACGAAGAGAATAGCCGGGAATGAAATTCAAAATAGACTTATGCCTCAATTACCTAATGATCATGCCAATGGGAGCGGGAGCTACCATATCCGAGGGTAAAAAGATGCGAGCGCTGACTGCTACCAAAGCCAGGGTAAATATCAACACTGCAATCAAAGGGGCAATATATTGACGAAAAATAGCCATGTTTTTGTTTATGAATAAATAGCAACAGTATCAATTCTAGCGAATTCTCAAGAATAAATTAGCCAACTTGCACTAAGCAAAATGAATTTGTCTTTTTCTGCCCTAATATTAAGGCTGATCCTGGTCTAATTCATTTAAGACTTTTTCACAGTACCAATTTTCGGGCATTCCTGGAACGGTTTGTTTGGCTTGTTCAATTAGTCTTTCCGCCGCCGCTACGTCTCCAGATAATCTAGCGATGAGGCGATTTTTGAGGTAGTTGCCGGTCACTTCTTCATCTGGTTGGTTGGGGATGCTGGGATTGAGTGCTTGCAGGGGTTCGCGTCGCAGTTGCCAAAATAGGACGTAATAAAGTGTCCCAAAAATTAGGATCAGGCTGATAGTTCCCAGGAGTGTGAGGAAATTAAAAGCCAGATTTTGCAGAACTAATTGTGAGAGGACATAGCCCAGTAATAGACCTGTAACTATTAGAACGAATGTACCGACAAGAATAACTACTTGTGTTCCCATATATCTTCTTCTTGTAGTCCTGGTCTGGTGGTTGCCAATACCTTGGGATGCCAAGGGGCAACAATAGGTAATAGTAGCAAACCAGGTAACGCCGCTACAAGAGAGAGTAAGAAAAATGTCGGCCAACCTGTGGCTGTAGCCCAACTACCTGCGGGGGCGGAAAGTACGTCTCGACTAATGGCCATGAGGCTGGAGAATAAAGCAAACTGGGTGGTTGTGAATCGGTGGTTACAGAGACTCATTAAAAAGGCAACTGTAGCGACTGTGACTAATCCAGCAGAGAAGTTTTCGATGTTTACGGCGATGACTAGTAGGGAATAATCTTTTTTATTAGCCACAGCTAGGGCATAATAACCCAAGTTACTGAGTAATTGCAGCGCTCCAAATACCCACAAACTGCGATTTAAGTTAATTTTGGTCATGATTACACCCCCAGCTAATACGCCGACGGTGGTGGCAAGAAATCCCATTCCGGCTTGGATTGCGCCGATTTCGGTTTTTGTAAAGTCTATTTCTCGTAAAAATAAGTTGGCTGTAATGCCGACGAGGGAATCACCTAGTTTATAGAGGAGAATAAAACTGAGTGTTAAGCTGGCTTGTTTGATGCCAAAGCGGTGAAAAAATTCTTTAAAGGGTAGGAAAATAGCTGTTTGTAAGTTTTCAGGCGGACTATCTTCGCTAACTTCATTTAATAGGGAGTTTGGTAATAATACGGATGCAGTTATCCAAGCTACTAATAATCCTGCTAATAACCAATAAAATACAGGTTGGGGAATGAAGCCGACAAAAACGCCAGCTATTAACCCTGCTACTAGTAACGTGATCATGACTATAAAAATCACGTCTTTGCCAGAAATGGGGGCTAGTTGTGTTTTATTTTGTAGTTTGTGTTCTGCGGGCGACCACAAAGTAGTAAATATACTTCCCGCCATAATCACTGCCATGAGCAAATATACGACATTCCAAGGTAGATAATCTGCTAACACTAAGGCGAGGGAACTGGTAATAAATAGGGCGATCCGGTAGCCTAATACCCACACAGATGCCCCTGGTTGCGCCTCTAGGGGGTTTAAAATGTCGGTACGGTAGGCATCACCAGCGATGTCCTGGGTGGCGCTGAGGAAGGTAATAATCAGGCAATTGATGGCGAGGATTTGTAATACTTGTTCGCTTTGGGCTGGTTGTTGAAGGGCAAGGGCAGCGATCGCTAATACTAACCCAATTTGGGTCATAATTAACCAACCTCTTCTGCCACCTAGCAATGGTGGTGTAAATCTATCTAATAGGGGCGACCAGAGAAATTTTAAGGAATAAGGTAAACTTAATAACCCAAATAAGGTGATTTTGGCAATATCAACTTTGGCATCTTGCATCCATAGTTGTAGGGTTCTACTCGTCAGGAATAGTGGTAAACCTGATGCAAAACCTAGTAATAATAAAGCACCCATTTTCTGGCTTTGGAAGGCCTGTCTGAGTGCTTGAATTTCTTTCATAAGAGTTATCTTGTCATTTCTACTAGACGGTGCAAAATCAGGATTTTACGTTCTTTGTAGCCTGTTCAATTAGATCTTCAATTTTCTTAATATTCTGATCTCCGGCTAAGTAACCAATACCTCGATGTAAATGTAAGCGAAATTGCGTAATCAGGGTTTCTCTATCTGTATCTAAGCCGTCGTTGTAGCATCTTTGTTTTAGTGCTAAAAGTAAAATATCGGACATTTCTCCCCCGAAAACCCGCCATGTCATTTCGACGTTACTATCTTGGGGGATAGGTACGGGGGATGGTGCTGCGGCTTCTGTGAGGGAACGACAAAACGCCCACCGACATAATATGTTCCATTGTTCGATTTTTGTGCTGCGTTTAAGTTTGAGGAGTTGTTCTTTGGCTGTTTGGGAGAGTTTGATTCTTTCTATTGGTGATTCCATGATTTTGGTGATTGGTGATAATAAATTTAAGTCTCACGCAAAGGCGCAAAGACGCAAAGGAAGAAATAAATCAGAAGTTTGAAATTTGCTAATTTTATATAGTTTGTTTATTTTGATTGTGGGCTAGATTACGGACTATGCGATTTAGAAAACTCAGATAATCATCTATTTCTTCATAACTATCTAATTCTTGTTCTTCTTCTGGTGTGAGTTGAGAATTTTGTTGTTTAAAAAGTAATGTTTCAATGCGATTCTGGACATTACTAGAAGCACGAAAGATAGGTGTTCCTTCTTGTAACTCGATTGTGACAGCACCTTCTAAGGGTAAGGTAGCAGGTAAATTATGTAAAGTTGGTAGTAGAGGAATTGTCATATTTAAATCCATGAAATACTAAATAACATTTTACCAAAAATAACCAGGTTTGATTGTGGTTTCTCTTTTGTTGGAGTTATATTGGAGTAGGTATTCGCGGGCTATGGCTTCGGTTTCTTGGAGGTTTTGATATTCTTTTTTGCCGATTTCGGTGTCGGTGGAAAGGAGGATTACTTGATGGCTGGCTGAGGGAAAGTATCTTTCTACTAGGTTGTTGCGGTGGGAGGAGTCTAGTCTTCCTAATGGGGTGTCTATGGCGATAGGTAAGCGTCTTCCTGATACTTTGGCTAATCCCCACAAAAATGCGATCGCTAATAGTTGTTTTTCACCGGCGGAAAGCCGATGTTTGGGGACTTGTTTTCCGTTTAAATCATATAATGATAAGCCGAAGGTTTTACTATCAATAGCTATGCGATGTACTAGGTCTGATTTATGTAATAAATATAGAAAACAGTTTTTGACTTCTTCTTCTAATTTATTCAATTTTCTCAAAGTCAATCTTTCTCGAAATACTTTTAATGTTTGTTGAACTTTTAATGCAGAATCAATAATATGTTCACTATTTTGATATTTGATATTTTGTACAGTATATTCATTTAGTTCTTGTCTCAATTTTTTGGTTTCTGTATCTAATTCTATCAGTTTTTGAGTCATTATGTCTGACTGAGATTTAATTTTATTAAATTCAGTTTGTGCTGCTTTTACTGCTTTTTGTAGTTTTGTATATTCTTCCGGTGCAGCCGCAGTTTGTACTTGTCTTTCTAAGGTGAGGATTTCTTCTTCATAATTAGTTAATTCATCTAATTGCTTTTGGGCGGTGTTTTGGGAAACCTGTAAACGATAAGTTATATTGTCAAGTAAACTTAAACTTTCTTCATCTCCATTTAACCAATTATTTTCTGTGGATAAGTTATTAGTATATAAGTTATTGATATCTTCAGCTAAAAAAGATTGAATATTAGTAACTTTATTATTTTCTAGATTTAATTGTTGTAGCCAATTCAATAATCTTTCATCTCTAGCAATTAAGACATCTTTCGCTAATTGAATTTGTTGAGTTTTCAGTTCTTTTTCTCCCTGTCTTTGCACTTGAGATAATAAAGGACTAATTAAGGCTAAAGGTAAAACATCAGCAGCTAGTTCACACAAAGATTCACGAACGTTATTAGCAACTTTAATTTTCTCTTCCTTTTGTTGTTCTAACTGACTACGTTCAGCAGCAATTTTACCACCTTCATTCACAAATCTATCTAAAGCCTCTTCATGAATTTTTTCTAATTCTGTAACTTGAGTATTTATATCTTCTAGTTTTATCTGATTGTTTTTGTATTCTTCCTGTTTTTCATGGATTCGGGTTTCAATTTCTGCTAATTTTTCTAAATCTTTTGTATCTGCAAATTCTCGTTTTTTGCGATTTACTAATATTTCTAAATCAATTGCTAATTTATCGGCTAATTCTAAACCCAAAAGTCCGTTAATCGCATCTACAACTATGGGCGGCGGTATTTCCTGTTCTGCAAGTTCTTTAACTTGTTCACCGTCAAAGAGAAATAAATTGGAAATGCCTATAGGTAAGATATTTTCTATATATTCATCCCAAATATTTACCAATGAATCAATTGGCCATGTTTCATCATCTCCTAATATTCCTAAATGGTCTTTTCCGTCTTTAGGATTTTTTTCCCAAGTCCGCACAACCCGATATTTTATGGGTCTATCTTCTTCGATATGTTCAAAAACTAATTCTATTCTGGTTTTTTCTGTGGGGGTACTTTTACTATTCACGCATTGGGTGAGAAAATCACTATAACTCAAATTTCCCCTGGTTGAACATTGGGCGCGTTGTCCATATAATGCGAGGCGAATGGCATCCATGAGGGTGGTTTTTCCGCCGCCATTCATTCCTCCTAATAAGATAATTGGACGGGCGTTGTCTTCGTCAATTTTGGGGTTGAGGTTGATGATTTGTTTACCAGCATAAGGACCGAAGTTTTGCAGGACTAATTCTAGGAAGATCATGGGTTTTTGGGTTGGGTATTCTAGTTTTTTTAAACGAACCACAGAGGCACAGAGGACACGGAGAAAGAGAGAAAGGAGATATTTATCTCGTTCCCTGTCTCTGACAGGGAATGCTGTCAAGAGGCTCTGCCTCGGTTATAATGAGTTGAGGTAAAACCTCAAAATTGGCATTCCCAGCCAGAGGCTAGGAACGAGGGTGGGGAGGATATTCTATTGGTCTGGGTTATCATCTGGGTTCTTTTGTGCATATTTGAAGTTAGCCCAAGTTTGTGGTTTACTCTCTTGTTTTTCGGCGGTATCTCCTAAACTTAATTGTTTGAATTTTTCCCGAATTGTCGCAACATCACCTTCTAATGCTGCTTGTCTTAAATCCCGTTTTAAATGGGCATTTGCGATCGCTTGTTCTGGTGAACGAGAACTTGTATCAAAGCATTTTTCTAGGCTTTCGTAGATACCCACACGGCGAGTTTTTTTCTTAAATTGTCTTTCTGTATCTAATAGTCTAGCCATTAATTCTAGGTGCATTCCGTCACCTTCACAAATTTCTTCTAATACTCCCCATTCGTCACTACCAAGTATGCTTTGATCTGCACCAGGACGAGGATCTTTAAATACTTCTCCTGTGACTTCTTCATATATTCGGGGTAAGCTATCATCAAATTCGTGTTTTTCTTCTAACCAGATTCGGCGAATCTCACTTAATTCAGCTTGAGAAATAAGAGTAAGATCACGCATATTTTCTGGCGCATTTCGACGCATTTCTGTTTGCGCTGTTAATAATTTTCTTAGCCAATATTCTCGCCAATATTTGGTATAGGGACCATGTATAGGTTCAACAGATGTTTCACCATTTACATTACGTTCAAATAATTGAACTTCTCCCCGTAACCGACGAAAATCTCTTTTTTCGCGGTCACGGTCAACATCTAATTCAGCACGAAAATCAACTAATGGTTGTAACCATTCTTTTTCTTCATCATTTTGAATCATTGCTTGCATAGATTTATCACTATTAACTAATGTACAAACCCAGCAACCAAAGCGAGAACTACCACAGCTAGGAGTAGAAGTATCAACAACTAAAGGACATTCATTATCTGCTGTTGCACCTCTATACATAGTAAATAAATCTTTATTGCTATATCCCCAAGGATTTGAAAACTGCATTAAATACATCCAAACTTCATCAGTTCGCCAATCTTCAATAGGTGTGTAAAGTAAAGAATTTATTAAATTAGGATGAGGACAAAGGCGCTCTCTGACTCGACCTATTTCACGTTTTATCATAATCAAACCGCGAGTTATGCTTTCAGTCTTGCGAGTTCCTAAAATAACAATTGTTTCACCATTAGCTCTCACAACGTCACGAATAAAAAGATTAGAAGGCTCAATTTTTAGCCGTCCAGTACACCAGCGGAATTTATTGCGTGGCGCTGGGTAGCCTTTACCAATTAAACCTGCCCAATATGTTTGTTTAGTTTCTGGTTGTAGTAAATGAGGTTGTATTGGCATTTTTTGCTCTTCAGCCGCTACTTCCATTTGTTTTAATGAACTTTTTACCCAAGCAGAAACATAGGGATTTTCTACCCCTGTATCTGTTGTAATTACATGAATTGGTTTAGTTCTTTTTTCCGCTGGAAGTCCAGAAATTGCATTCCAAATAAGTTGTAAAGTAGCAGTGCTGTCTTTTCCACCTGAATAGCCTACTACCCAAGGTATTTCATCTAAACAATACAATTCTTGAATTTCTGTCGTCAAAGCTTGGATATACTCCACTAACTCTGGTACAGTACGATTCGGCTGATTTTTATTTTCTGGCTGTTGTGTTGTAGTCATTTTTCCTTACCTGTGGATACATGAACATAGAATCAATACTTCCCTTTGGGGGCATGAAATCATCTAGTATATAAATAAATCTAAGCTAGGCGTGCAGCATATTTTTAAAAATCGCATCCTTAGTATCCATCTTTTTGGACAATAAAGCAAGAGTTAGTCACCAAGTTTTCAAAAATTAACATGAATGATAGTACAGATACACTAAATAATCAACTCGCTAACGAGTATTTAGAACGAGAAAATCAGGATAAACAGGTATTAGCTTTACTGCTAGACAGGTTTTTAGAGAAGAAAGACCAAATTCTTGTCCAAAAGACAGAAATGGGTGGTACTGAGGCTTATATAGGTTCTGTGACATTGGAATGGTTCGCGGGACGGGTACATTTTGCCTCTGGTTTACCCCTGCTGCAAAAAAAGTACAACCCAGAGACAGAGAATATTGAAATTGATGCTGATAGTATTGATGACATTCAACAACGTCCTATTGATTGGTCGCGTCAAGCACCGTTAGTACAATATTTAGCAGCGAGAAAAAACCATAAATTTCCGGCTGTGTTGGTAGTAATTAATCAACCTTGGGTAGATAACCCCAAAGCAGCGCAGTGGGATAGTCAAGGACGGGCTAAAAAAGCGACTACTGATTTTATACCTTTAGATAAAGATGGTAAAGTCGGTTTACTGAATATTTCTGAAGACAATGTGACAATTTATGCTTTAGATGGTCAGCATAGATTAATGGGTGTCCAAGGTTTAATGGAGTTAATTAAATCTGGTAAACTGCAACGTTATAAAAAGGATAAAACTGCTGACGAAAGTTTTATTACTCTATCTGATTTGGTTGATAAATATCAAGTAGAACCTGCTTATTTACAAAATTTATCTAAAGAAAAAATTGGCATTGAATTTATTTGTGCTGTAAATACTGGGGAAACTCATACAGAAGCAAAACGACGGGTAAGATCAATTTTTGTTCATGTGAATTTGATGGCTGCACCTTTAACTAAAGGTCAGTTAGCACAATTAAATGAAGATGATGGTTTTGCTATTGTAGCGCGAAAAATTGCGGTTACACATCCACTTTTAGAACAAAAACCCAATCGCAATCCCCGTGTTAATTGGAATAGTGCCACAGTAGCCGCTAATTCTACGGTTTTGACGACGCTACAAGCCTTACAAGATATGTCCGAAAGGTATTTGGGGCAAAAGTTCCCCCACTGGAAACCTTTGGAAAAAGGGTTGATTCCCATGCGTCCAGAAAATGAAGAAATTCAGGAAGGAATTGCCGATTTTAGGCTACTTTTTGATAATTTAGCGAATCTTCCCAGTTATAAAATATTGGAACACGAAGATACAACTGTTTTGCGGCGCTTCCATTTTGAGAAAGACGGAGGTGAGGGAAATATGTTATTTCGTCCAGTTTCTCAAGTTGCTTTAGCGCAAGCTTTGGGAACTTTGGTATTTAAAAAAGATTTTGCTTTGACGGATATTTTTAAGAAGTTGGAGAAATTTGACCGTCAAGGGGGTTTTAGTAATATGGAATATCCTCAATCTTTATGGTATGGGGTTTTATATGACCCCAATAAAAAGCGGGTACAGGTAGTAGGAAAAGATTTAGCTGTGAAGTTATTTATTTATATGTTGGGAGGAATGACTGAAAAAATGGAAGTTACTGCTTTACGTAAAGCTTTAGCTAATGCTAGGACAATGGAAGAACAAACTATAGGTTTTGATGGTAAGTTAGTAAAACCGCAGGAGGTAGGACTTCCTGTTATTTTATAATTATGGCTGAAATATATGATCACGATGCCATTGCAAAGCTTCAATATCTGGAAAATATTTCTCCACTTTCGGTAATATAAGTATTTCCCCATGAAATTCTGTTATTGTTCTAGCGTGGGGAGATACTTCTTCTAATTCTTTACTAACGATTATTTTGTATTTATCATCAACAGCAAACCAACCCCTATCAAAAGCCCAATGATGATTTTTACAAAGTGCTATTCCGTTATGTATTCTACTGTCATAAAAAGCAGAAAATGGCTTTATATGTGCGCCGTCAACAATATTTTGATTACCAGTTTTAGTAACTTTCAACCCACAAAGAGCGCATTGACAATCATATACAGAAACAACCGCTTTTCTAAAGAAAGCATTTCTAATTAGTGTTTTTTTTAAACTCCATTGAGGGTTGTTGGGTAAATTTCCAATATCATCTAGTTTTTCTACTTCTGGATAATCTTGAAATGTTTGATTAATTTGTAGAAATTCCTCAATTTCATCTTCATTATCCGAGAAAAAAGCAGCTACAAGTGCATCAATTAATTCTTTGCGAGAAGATTCATCTTGTAAATAGTTAAATAATTCACTGTCTAAATATGCGTATTCAACAGCCTGTTTTAATTGGTTAGTTGTTTTTGGTTGTAAATTATTAAAACCTGCTTTAATTTCTACGTGCCAAAATCCCTCATTTTGCAGATGAAAAAATGGATAGTGTAAACCCCCTTTATAAGATTGTGAGCCAATAACATTCCAATATTTATTAAAAGCTTGAATTAATTCATCTGAGACAAAAATTTGATTATTGGTAATAACTCCTCTCATAATCAAATCAATTACGGTTAAAACTAATATTGGTTTATATTGAGCATTACCACGTTTTCGGCTATTACTTACTCTTAACTTAGAAAACTTTTCACAATAAAAACGAAGATTATTCATATTTCACTACTTGGTAAAAAACACAAACAAAATGGATTATTTTAAAAATCTAGTTAAATTAAATTCTCCTTCTATATTATTTTCTTGATAATCTATTGCTTTTCTTAAAATCAATAGAAATTGTATTTCATAATCAACAATTCCGCGTAATTCAGTTTGTAATATTTCTAATCCCCCATTAGCATACTCTTCAAATACTTGAGTCCGTTTATCCTCATATTCATCTTCTCTAGAAGCAAGTATTTGGATATCACTTGTCTCAACAATTCCTAATAATTTGATAATTTTGTCATAACCCAGTGAAGCAAAATTTTCTTGTGGAATTGGAGAAGGCTCTCTTTTTGTAGTATCTCCTAAAGGAACACTTTTTTTATACTTTACTCCTAATGCTGCTGCAAATATCATCACCTCCACATAAGTTTGGAAAACTCCCGGTGTTTCTTTAGACGCTAGTAACGATTTGACCAACTCAGCCTTATCTTGAGCAATTTTTATTCTATTTGCCGCCATAATTATAAAATATACACCCTTAACATCATAAACCAAACCTAACTAACTAATACCACACTCTCACACTTTTCTTTGCGCCTCTGCGACTCTGCGTGATAAAAAAATCCATCAGAATCACGCAAAATATCTTTGAAACCTTCTTTCCTTCGTGTCCTTCGCTTCTATCCCTTCGGGACGCTACGCGAACGTGGTTCATTCCTTCATAACTTGCGCGAAACAAAAAATCAAAAAACATCCTCATAAACCAAAAAAAGAGGAAAAGTAAAATCAAGACTAACTAAATGTACATTATCACCCTCAACAAAAGGATGTAACTCCCATAAACCCCTATCATTTAAGCGAAAACAATCCAAACCGATTTTATCAGCACTAATTAAAACATATTCTTGCAAAGATTCAATCCGTCTATACTGCTGAAACTTTCCCCCCCCTATCATAAGCTTCCGTACTCGGAGAAAGCACCTCAACAATTAAGCAAGGAAATTGAATAAACTTAATAGCTTGTTTATCCCGTTCATCAGAACTTACCATGACATCAGGATAATGAAACAGACCATTTTCCGATATACCCACTTTAGCATCTGCCATAAAAGGACGACATTTACCCCCACGCAAATGATTTTTTAACCCAGAAGCCAAATTTAAAGCAATAGTAGTATGGGGAATAGTTCCCCCAGTCATAGCAAAAACTTCACCATTGATATATTCATATTTAATATCTTGCTGTTCCTCCCATTCCAAATACTCCAGAGGACTCATATAACTTTTCTCAAAATTAGCAATCATAACATTTACCTCCTAATTTTGCGTAAAACAAATTAACTAAAAATTTGCAACAACCAGCGATTAACCTCACCATCATCTTGAGTTAAACTACATTGAATAAGTAATTGGACAAAAATATTTACAGTCATTGCGAGCGAAAGGAAGCAATCACAACCCTTGCGATTGCTTCATTTCACTTCGTTCCCTTCGCAATGACATTGTGTAATTAATTCTGTCTCACTACTTAGCTTCACATTATTATTGTTTCCATGAATTGAACCAACTGGTGACATTTCTACCCTCATGTAATTTTGATAAAAATAAAATCTTCCTTGCTGATAATCAGGATATTCAACAACTTCCATAAACTCATCCCAACCAAACCTAAAGAACTAACTACCATAAACTTTCTTCCTCTGTGTTCTCTGTGTCTCTGTGGTTCGTTACTCTTCTACCGTTCAACCTCAACAATTTCCGTATATTCAAAACCATTCAAACTCTGTCGAACCAAAGCATATCTTTCTCTCCCCAACTCAATAAAATCCTGTTCACAATTAGGCTTAGAAGAATAATAAACCAAAACATATTCCTTCCCAACCTTATCAGCAATTTCCTCCTCAACCTCCACCCGCCACTGAGTCTTAGTCACCAACACAACCAACTGATTTGCTAACTTAGGAATAGTTTTCGCAATGTGACGACGAGAATTAACATCTAAACTCCCAAAAGGAGAATCCATAACAATCGGAAAAGTGCTACTCTCAGGAAGCATAATCATTTTCCGCTTCTCACTCCAGTCGCGCACCTTATCAATAATACTAGCGATAAAAGATAAACTGAGAACTTGATTTTCTCCTGTAGAAGCTGCAACTGGTGCTTCAATTCCCGTCGTATTTTCCACCAAACTCAACTCATACTTTTCGCTAATCTTGGGGACATAAGGAGTAAAAGACATATCTGAGAAAATTTCCTGTACTCGCTGTTCTAATTGCAGACGAAATTGATTTTCTTGACGGTTTTTAACTTCTGATAACCGTTCAATAGCATCTTGAGTAGCATTAATCCGACGTTGTGCTAAAGATTGTTTTTCCTCATTTTGTTTCTGCTTAGATATTTGTTTTATCAAAGCATCAATATCAGTTTTCAGGTGAGAAACTTCCTGTTGATTTGCACCTTGTTCTCGATTTAATTCATCAATTTTGGCTTCAATTTCATCAAGACGTTTTTGTAAACTGCTAATTTCCTCATTGGGATCTTTTCGCAGTTGTTCTTGAATAGTTGCTAATTCCAATTCAACTTGATTAAGATTTTCCCGTAACTGTTGAATTCTGGCTTGTTCCCTGTCCGCTTCTTCCCAAAAATCAACTGCTTGTTTATCAATTTCATCAACTTGTGCGCTCATTCTAATTGCGGTTTCTTCCACAGTTGAAGAACCAGATTTTCTCATTAAATTCTTCACATGAAAATGAGTATGAGTTCCTTCCCTTAAATCTGCACCACAAATACAACGTCCACTATTGAGTAAATCATTGACAAATTCCCGGGAAATTCCTGCTGTTAATTCACCCTTTTGTTTTAAATCTGTAAATATTTCCCGAAACTTAGCCGTAGTTTCCGATAACAGAACAGTATAACCCCGTGCGGAAATAGTCTTTTTTAAATTCTCCCGTGTTTTCTTCAACTCTTCTCGCAAACTATCTCTTTGCGATTCTAAACTTTGCTTTCTTTCCTGTAATTCCTTAACAGCACTCAAGTCTCGTAATTTATTACTAACCTCCTTTTTAAACGTCTGTTGATATTCCAATTCTTGCGTTATTTCTATTTGACGTTTATTGATAGTTGCAATTTCCAGTTCCAGCTTTTCTTGTTGAGTCAATAACTGTTTAGTTTCCGCGTCACCAATATGTTTTAACTCAGTTTCCAAACTCTTTTTAGCATCTTTCAAATGTTTAATCGAAAGTTCAATAACTTCCACACCCAAAAAAGTTCTAATTGCTTCGGAAATTTCCGCTTTATTATCAGAACGGACAATTTCTTCAATCCGTTCACCGTCAAAGAAAAAATATTGATGTAAACTGGCTGGTAAAATCTGAGTAATGATTTCCTCAGCTTGCTGAAGTGGGAAATACCATTTTCCGTCATCTCCAGCAACTTGAATTTTTAACTGAGTTTTCCCAGCTTCGATTACATCACTTTCATTTTTGTAAACCCGACAACCACGAGTAGCACGATAACGATTACCTTCATGTTCCCAACCAACTTCCACCCAACATTCCACAGGTTGACTAGGTTGAGATTCTGCAATTGCGCGTTTATTTACTAACTGTTCCGTTGACGCAAAAGCCGCACTAAACTTTTCATATAAAACCCAAGTAAACGCATTCAAAATACTAGTTTTACCTGCGCCATTACTACCATAAATCATAGTAGTATTGCGAACATCTCCACCAGCTAAAGTTATCTCTGGGGTTTTCCCATAAAAAGAACGAAAATTACATAATTTAATCGAAGTTAGCTTCATTGCACCGCTTCCTTCACAATAGTGAGAATATCATCATTAATATGACCCTTACTCTTTCTATCTAATCGGCTTTTCTCCAACCTCCATACCTTCTCAATAATTTGCTTCACCTCCGGTGGTGCGCTGGTAATTGGTTCTTGAACATCTTCAATATTTGCTTCTGGTATCATTTCAAAACAGGAATAGAGTTATTTTCTATTTTAACCAGTTCTGATAATATTTTATCTATCTGCCTATTACAAATTTTAACGTATCCAACGCAGCCAGAAGCCAGGGAATAAATTCCCTGTCTAATAGCTAAAGTCGGTTAAAACCGACTATTATGGCGGTATGCACTTGGATGAGATAGACAATTGACCAGAAAATCTATAAACTAAAAGATTTTCAAATCTGTTGGCTGCTGTATCAAATTCAAGTTAAAATGAAAATCGTACCGTAGCTTTAGGAAAACTAAATATGACAGTTACTATTGCTAAATGGAGTTTAGACGACTATCATCGGATGATTGAAATTGGTCTTTTAGCTGGTCGTCAAGTTGAACTACTAAATGGAGAAATTATCAACATGGCACCGGAAGGACCAGAACACGCGCAAATTAATACTGATTCTGCTGAATATTTGCGGGAATTACTCGGTTCAAAAGCACTGGTAAGAGATGCAAAACCGATTACAATACCTAATAGCAATTCAGAACCAGAACCAGATTTAGCAATAGTTGAACCACTGCGTGCTATTTATCGCAGTCATCATCCTTATCCTGAAAATATATTTTGGTTAATCGAATATTCTAAAACTACTTTAAGTAAAGATTTAGAGATAAAACGCAAAACCTATGCTGCTGCATTAATTAATGAGTATTGGGTAGTAGACTTAAAAAATCAACAATTAACAGTCTTTAGAGAACCAATAAATGGTAATTATTCTAGAGAATTAACCTTTACCTTCGGTGAAATATCTCCCTTAGCATTTCCAGAAATTAAAATTTCTATTCAACGGTTACTACAAGGATTTTAACAATAGATTCAGAAGGATTTTGTGTTGTTTCTGCGATTACCTGGATGATCAAGGCTAGGCTGTGGTCGGGTAGCAGGACTATATCGCTATAATCCCGCCCCTACCGCTACTGGGAGTTTATGAGGAAAGTATCAGTAATTCTTCTTTGTTCTCACGAGGTATTTTTCTACTATTCCCTGCAAGACAAGCTGCGCCATTCCTTTATTGTTTTCCAATGGTGTCCGAGAAGGTGATGGATATGAAGTATCGGTAGTCTCTACTCCATATTCAGAAATTACAGTAAGCGACTGAAGTTTCATGTTAACGGTATATTGCCCGTTATAAACTTTTCCATCAATTTCAATGCTTACATCTGCTGTTAGTAGCTCAGGCATTTAATAACCTCTTTTTTACTATTGATCTACTAAAATCCAATATAATGCGAGGTAAAGCAAAACGTTGTAACAAACGCAAAGATTCTGGTTTCATAAATACTCCTGATTTATTATACAGGATTTATTCATACTGCCCATCATCTACTAAAGTGCCATAATAATCAGATATATCTCCGTGATCAGGTAGTTCTTCATCGGAATCACTATATTGATTTTCTTCTTGAATATCGTTTAATAAAATATAATTTTCATCATCTGGTAAATTACTCCATAACCCCATTTTGAAGTGGCTATCAACTAGAACCGAACGGGTTGGTATTTCTAAGTTAGAATACATAATAGATATTGATTTTAAAAGGTAAAAAACATCTTTAATCTGTTTTTCTAAAATCAATTTTTCTGCACGAGATATGATATATGATAGTGTAATTTCATTTGTTGAATGCTGATATTTCTTCCAATCATCAGTTTCTAAGTAATAACAATTATTCTCTTTACTCTCATAAAAAATAATTAATGCAAATAATTTGCCTAGTAACAAATGTAAAGATTGTAAGGTCATAATTAGACAATTTAGGCTTATTCCTATGAAAATCAACAGATTCGGCAGGGCATAAATTTTGACCCCCGACTAAATTAATATCCTATTTACCGAGGGTTTTGTCAACCCATTCGAGGTATCAAGGTTTTCAGAATCATCAAATTTTGAATTTAAATGGTTTTGGGGGTTGACTTGCCGCGCTAGGGGTGATATTCTGATAATGGGAATGCGTGCCTTTATAAAAATTTTATCACCACTCCATTATATTAATATAGCACATCGCCGGCGATGTTGCAAACCAACTTCCCAAAAAAAATTTCGCGCCAAACGTAAAACTGAGAAATTGTGTAGAATTGCTAGGTGTAACGTTCAAGCTAGATAATGGATTTTAATCTCCAAGCACCTTTTGTCCCCACCGGTGATCAACCACAAGCGATCGCACAACTTTCTGCTAGTATTCAAACAGGAAATCATTATCAAACATTACTGGGTGCGACAGGAACCGGGAAGACGTTTTCCATAGCCGCAGTCATTGAAAAAGTCGGTAGACCTACCCTAGTATTAGCCCATAATAAGACATTAGCCGCCCAGTTGTGTAACGAACTGCGGGAGTTCTTTCCTCATAATGCAGTTGAGTATTTTGTCAGTTATTACGATTACTATCAACCCGAAGCATATCTACCTGTTACTGATACTTATATAGAGAAAACATCAGCGATTAATGAAGAAATAGATATGTTACGACATTCCGCCACTCGTTCCTTATTTGAACGCAAAGATGTGATTGTCGTCGCCTCAATTAGTTGTATTTACGGTTTAGGAATGCCTGCGGAATACCTCAAAGCCGCAATTCGGTTACAATTGGGAATGGAAATTGATCCACGTCAAGTTTTACGAGATTTAACCGCAGTTCAATATACTCGGAATGATATCGAAATGGGGAGAGGAAAATTTCGAGTTCGTGGTGATGTTTTAGAAATTTCTCCTGCTTATGAAGATAGAATTATTAGAGTTGAATTCTTTGGTGATGAAATTGATGCAATTAGATATGTAGATCCTGTTAGTGGGGAAATTCTCCATAGTTTAGAAGCAGTAAATATCTATCCAGCGCGTCACTTTGTTACTCCTAAAGAAAGAGTAGAAATAGCTTGTGAAGATATAGCCACCGAATTAAAACAGCAACAACTCACATTAGAATCAATGGGTAAGTTAGTTGAAGCGCAACGCATTGACCAACGCACCCGTTATGATTTGGAAATGTTACGAGAAGTGGGATATTGCAACGGCGTAGAAAATTATTCCCGTCATTTAGCAGGTAGACAAGCGGGAGAACCACCGGAATGTTTAATTGATTATTTTCCCAAAGATTGGTTATTAGTAATAGATGAATCTCATGTTACCGTTCCCCAAATTCGCGGAATGTATAATGGAGATCAAGCGAGGAAAAAAGTATTAATAGATCATGGTTTCCGGCTTCCCAGTGCTGCGGATAATCGTCCTTTACAAGCCGAAGAATTTTGGCAAAAAGTCAATCAATGTATTTTCGTTTCTGCGACTCCAGGAAATTGGGAATTAGAAATTTCGGAAGAGAATATTATTGAACAAGTAATTAGACCGACGGGAGTAATTGACCCAGAAATATTTGTGCGTCCCACAGAAGGACAAATTGATGATTTATTAGGAGAAATAAAAGATCGAGTTGACCGTCAAGAAAGAACGTTAATTACAACATTAACTAAACGCATGGCGGAGGATTTGACTGAATATTTAGCAGAGAGGGGAATTAAAATCAGATATTTACATTCAGAAATTAATTCTATTCAACGGATTGAAATTTTACAGGATTTGCGAAATGGTGTTTTTGATGTGTTAGTCGGTGTAAATTTATTGCGGGAAGGTTTGGATTTACCTGAAGTTTCGTTAGTTGCAATTATGGACGCAGATAAGGAAGGATTTTTGCGGACTGAACGTTCTTTAATTCAAACTATTGGCCGCGCGGCGCGTCACATTAGAGGAAAAGCAATTTTATATGCTGATAAATTAACAGGGAGTATGATTAAAGCCATTGATGAAACTGATAGAAGAAGAGGAATTCAAACGGCTTATAATAAATTGCACGGAATTACGCCGCAACCGATTATTAAAAAACAAACTAATTCGATTTTATCATTTTTAGATGCTTCTCGGCGATTAAATGCCACTGATTTAAAAATGGTTGATGAACATCTAGATGAATTATCTTTGGAAGATATTCCAGAGTTAATTACCCTGTTAGAAAAACAGATGAAGGAAGCGGCGAAGAAGATGGAATTTGAAGAAGCTGCAAAATTGCGCGATCGCATTAAGCATTTGCGAGATAAAATGTTAGGACGTTAGAAAGCTGGAAAATTGCGCGTTAGCCTTGCGCTGCGTCAGCGATCGCATTAAGCATTTAAGAGATAAAATGTTAGGACGTTAGAAAGCTGGAAAATTGCGCGTTAGCCTTGCGCTGCGTCAGCAATCGCATTAAGCATTTGCGAGATAAAATGTTAGGAAGATAACATAAATGTATAATTAACGCCTTACTAACTTCTTTTGCATAGCAGCATCTTGAATAACATATTTATTGCTAGTAAACACCTCAATACCTGGAACAACACTATAATCCATATCATCAGTAATAATCTTAACTGTTCCTGCTCCTGCTTTGCTAATAGCTTCAAGCATCAGCAAATCATAACCATCAACTGCTTGAGTGGTAAATCGGTTAATAGCAGCATCAGTTGTTGCGTCATCTACTGTTAAATCAATAGGAATTGCAATTTTTTTGATTCGTCGCCAAGTAAACTGAACTTCAGCGACTACATTAGCTCTTTCTGTTGGATAATCATGACGGTATTTCTTAAAGTGTAAATATCCATTAGATTGAACATAAATATCATATTCTGTTTTCTCAATAATATGAGCAAGTTCAGCTAAAGTGAGTCCAGAATAAGTAAGAGTAGCTCCATTTTGGCGTGTTTTGTTGATATAGTTGGGATAATCTGTAATTTGGTAACGTTTAGCCGTAAATGCAGCATTTGTATAAGTTTGCCAAAACCAGATGTTGGTATCTACAAAGAAAATGTCACTTTGCTGTGGGGTATCAGTTTTGATATCTATGATATCAGCTTGAATAATCGCCATACTTCAAAAACTTGCAGCCATATCTGTTATCACCGTATCCACAGCATTACGATATTTTTCATCAGAGTAATAACGTTTAGCTCTAGTCATTACGTGATTAATAACATCCCATCCATCAGCATTGAGAGAAGTAAATTCAAGCAATTGATTCAACTTCTCAGATGGGATATCTTTTAACAATTGACCAAATGCAAAATTCACAAATGGAGATGCAAAAACCTTCACTCCTGCAAAATCTAACTCCACAGTTTCATCAGTTAGTAAACATGGATGAATCTGATCATATAACTTTTGTCCACCATCAGGAGTGATGGCATACTCGCCAACTATATCGTAAACTTTATACATCATGTCCTTATCTCCCTCTCTCTAAAGCTTCAGCTTCTTGAGTTTAGGAACTTCTGAAGCTAAACAGTAGTATTTTTCATCACATCGAAAAGCTATATTGACTAGCGTTCCCGAAAAGTTAGTACAAACGTTTTCGTATTTAACTCCATTATCTCCTATATTGACATAGCTGTCATTACTGAAAATCATCAGAGTTCCATGATTTTTTTGGACAAATTCTTGTAGTATGTGTAAGCCTTCACCCTGGCGGACACCTTGCTGCTTTGTGCTATTTCCCGGCTCAAATGCCCACTTTAAAGCCTCAATAGATGTCATTGCTGTAAAGTACGAACACTATTAGAAATACCAATCCCAAAGTCAACCACCGTTAACTGAAGAGTACCTGAAGTAGTGTAATGTTGACCGCAGCTAAATACACCTATGGGAGAATTGCTATGTTCAAAGGCATTAAAGTATATTTCTACAACTTTACCTGCGATAGCTACGCTGACCGCAGGTATCGCATTCTGTAATCCAGGACTGATATTAACCCAACCTTTCCCTAACCATTTATATCCTAAGTAGTCAGCTATGGCTATAGGGTCGTGTTGAGTATCACTTCGATAAGGTACGGAGTTACCATCCCAAGGTTTCTGATTGTAGCCAAAATCATAGAGGAACCCATTTTGAGCCAAATTCATCCGAATTTTGTCTATAAGTGTATTCCAGTGAAAAATGACATTTCCACCCCTGTATGCAAATAGGCGAACTATTCCCCCTAAAAAGGTAACACCGATGTGTCCAAGGAATTCGCAATAGTGGAAATCAATTATCAGTTCCAAGCAGTATATTCAGGGAGTTGCAATATCTCATACCAGTCTTTTAAAAGCATCTCTACATGACGCGGATAGTCTTTTATTGTATCCACATACAGAACGGGTGGTTGATTTTTGGTAATTACTAATGACAAAACAACTCCAAATAATTATGATTCTCTATAATTTTGACAATTAGAGCCAATAATACTAGATTTCATAACCTCATTGGTTATTTTTAGCTAGATTAGTATATTTTTATTCTTCGCATTAAACATCTGCGAGATAAAATGTTAGGATGTTAATATATAATATATAGTATTTGTGTCTGGGATTTTTTTTAACGAACCACAGAGGCACAGAGGACACGGAGGAGGAGGGGATGTTTTTATTTTATTTAGGATTTCTGTATATTAGCATTACAGTAATAGTGTCGTGATTATTCTGTGATTTTTCCTCTAGTCAATTTAATTTGTCCCCGCTTGTTTTTACTATCAAGACGTTTTCTTTGAGAACTGCGACTTGGTTTAGTCCGTTTACGTTTTCGGGGTAACACAGACACACTTTTAATCAGTTCTTGAAGTCGTCTGAAAGCTTCCTCTTTGTTCTGTTCTTGACTGCGATATTCCTGCGCTTTAATAACCACAACTCCCTCAAGGGTAATGCGATGATCTTTCAACTTCAAAAGCCGTTCCTTATAGATTTCTGGTAACGAAGAAGCCCCAATATCAAAGCGCAAATGAATAGCAGTAGCAACCTTGTTAACATTTTGACCACCTGCACCCTGGGAACGAATTGCACTAATTTCAATATCGCTATCAGGAATAATTACTGTCTGAGAAATTTCTATCATTTATATGCCAGTAATTCATATCTATAATCCCACATTATAACATACACCAGTTTTCATATAACTGTAAACAATTATCAGCAAGAACAACAAAAAAGAGGAAGTTTTTACTTCCTCGGAGATAAGCGGTGGTGTGTAAAGAAAAAACAACCACCTAATAATTATTCACAATACTAAATAGACAGCACTTCTAGCCAGATCAAGAGTAAAAATTTTATTATCGTAGAAACTCAATGGACCACGATATGCTGTTTCTAAGTTATTTATACCATCATAAACAGTTGTTAAGGCAACATCAGCACCCCGTCCACCTAAGAAGGGTAAGGGTAAAGGTATAATACCAGTACCTAAAATTTGTTGTATTTGCTCTGAATTTAAGTCATCCAAAAATATCTTTTCCTGTAAATCAGAAATTATGATTGTAGCCATGATCTTATTTCCTTGTCAAACAGTGAACAGTTTTGGGAAATGTGACAAAATCGCCCTTAAATCTGCTGAAATAATTAACGATTTACCCAAGCATTAACGGTCCGACCATAATCTACCGTATTAAATTTATTATCATGAAAGTTACCGGCTCCTTCATAAGTTGTTGATATGCTGTTTAGTCCATCATAAACGGTGGTTACAAAAACATTAGGACTTAGCCCTAGAGGGGGATAAAACCCTCCTAAACCTCTTCCTAATAAAACATACAATTCTGGTGGCATTAAATCATCAATAAAGGTTAATAAATGACTAGGATATAGGTCATTTATCACTATTTTCTTCATTGTCTTACCCTCTCATCTTTAGTAATTTCAACTATTTCATTCTGACATTTTTCTCTTAAAAATAATCAAAAAGTTGCATATTAAAGCCTTTAAAAAAAGACATAACTTATTAAATTATGTCTTTGATACTAATTTTATTTAAAGCTCTAAACCACTCTTTTGCAACTTCTTAAATGGATCTAAGATAAAGTCAATAACATGACGCTGACGAATGATTACTTCCGCACTTGCTGTTTGTCCAGGGGTAATAGGAATCCGTTTGTTACCGACTTGAATATAAGGATTTTCTAAAGCGATATCTAATTCATAAGTTTCTATGCGGTTAGAACTATTTTCTTGAACTCTAGAGTTAGGTGAAATCCAACTAATACGTCCTGACACAATTCCGTATTCTTGGAAAGGATAAGCATCAAATTTAATTTTGACTGGCATTCCTGCCTTGACAAAACCACTATTTTGACTTGGCATACGTGCCTTCAGGATCAAGGGAGCATTTTCGGGAGCAATTTGAGCAATCATTTGTCCTACTTGGACAACAGAACCAGATTTTTTAATAGGTAATTCAAAAATTATTCCATCAATAGGAGAACGGATAGTTCGCTGTTTTAGTTGTAAATTTAAGGCTGTAATCTGTCCTTTTGTCTGCATCATTTCTGATTTAAGGGAAATGATTTGATTTTGAATGTCTTTAAACTGTTCTTGACTTTTTAATAAAATTAATTCTCCGCCTTTTAGAGAACTTTTATAACTACTTTCTTCTTCTTGTAACCGTAGTTTTGCCTGTTCAATATCTGATCTAACTTGATTCATTAGTGACTGATAACGACTGACTTCTTCCTTTAGTTTTAACTTTGCTGTTTGCAGATTAAATTTTGCTTCTTCTTGGGAACGTTGACTTTCTTCAGCAATTTTTTCTAATTCTATTATTTTAGTTTGAGCAATTATTCCTTCCTTTAATAGCAGACGATAACGTTGAACTTCAGAAATATCTCGACGTAAGCGACTTGTAGCTAATCTGTAGTTAGTTTGATTAGATTGTATATTCTGTTTTGCCTGATCAATTTGAGCTAATTTTTCCAAATCTTGGAAATTATAAGCACTTTTTTTAGTCTCAAATGTTTGTTTAGCTTGATTAAGTTGAGCAATTTTTTCTAATGATTGAGATTGGTTTTGCTGACGTTGAATATTAATTGACATTAAGACTTGATTTTTTAATATCTCTAGTTGAGATTGGCGATTAATTAACCCCTCTAATTTAGATTGTGCTTGTTGAATTTCTGTTTGTAAAATATCAGATTCCATTGCTAATAAAACTTGTCCAGCTTTAACAGTTGCCCCTTCTTTAACATTGACATTAACAACACTACCAGTTACCGCACTATCTAATTTTTGTGTTGCTCCTTTGGGTTCTATTCTCCCACTAGCATTACCCGTTTCATCAACTTTAGTTAACATTGCCCAAGGCAAAATAATGGTAGCAAAACTAATTAGTAAATACAACATGGAACGAGTCCATGCTTTTGGTAAAGCATCTAATAATTCCTCTGTGCCATAAAACCAATCCTTGGCTTTATCTAATATCTGGATTTGCTGGTTTGTTATTACAGCAGTAGATTCAGGTTGATGCTGCGGCTTTATAGTAGTAGTTGGTTGGGTGTAAACTGACTGTGGCATAAATAAGTAGAGAATTTTGGTTATATATCCCCGACTTCTTGAAGAAGTCGGGGATATGGTGAAAATTAATTTTTTTGTGCTAATTGTTGTTGATTAAGATAGAAATAATGTCCTCTTTTGGCGATTAATTCTTCATGTGTACCGCTTTCTACTAAAACTCCACGATCTAAGACTAAAATTAGATCAGCATGACGAACTGTGGAAAGACGGTGAGCAATAATTACACTTGTACGTCCTTGCAGGATTTTTTTGAGGTTGTTCTGAATAATCCGTTCTGATTCGGCATCCAGGTGACTTGTGGCTTCATCTAATATTAAAAGTCGGGGATTTCCTAATAATGCGCGGGCAATTGCTAACCGTTGGCGTTGTCCTCCAGATAACATTCCTCCCCCTTCACCAATTTGAGTTTCATAACCCATTGGCATTCTTTTAATAAACTCATCTGCACCTGCAAGTCTGGCTGCTTCCATAATCTCTTCTAAAGAGGCTTCTGGATGAGCAATTGTGATATTTTCCCGAATTGTTCCTCCAAATAAAAAGGTATCTTGATCAACAACTCCAATTTGCGATCGCAAGGAATGTAAGGAAATACTAGTAACATCTTGATTGTCAATCAGAACTCTTCCATCTGTCGCTAGATATAAACCCAAAATCAACTTAGAAAGTGTTGTTTTTCCAGAACCACTGCGACCAACAACTGCTACAGTTTGTTCAGGCAAGATTTCAAAACTGAGATTTTCTAAAATATTAATCTCACTTTCAGGATGATAGCGAAAGGTAACATTATTAAAACTAATTTTCCCCATTAATCTTGGTAGAAATTGCCGAGGTTTATGTTCTAAATCTTCCTCTGGTTGTGCTTCTAAGACATCATTAATTCGTTCTGTGGCGACAATTACTTCCTGTAACTGATTCCACAAAATAATTAATCTTTGGAAAGGCTGAATAATATTGCCTAATAACATATTAAAGGCAACTAATTGACCAATGGTAAGTTGATTTTGAATAACCAACCAAGCTCCAAACCATAATAATCCTGTACTTGCCAAAGATTGAATAGTAGAACTAACTAATTGCAGTTGATTACCAATTACTTGACCACTAAAGTTCTTTTTGATTAAATTATTTAGCAATTCTTCCCAATGCCAACGTACCGTTTGTTCAATAGCCATTGAGCGAATCGAAGAAATGCCAGTCAAGCTTTGAATTAAATAACTATTTTCCAGTGTTCCTGCTGTAAATACCTCCCGACTAATCCGCCGCAAAAATGGTGTAGCAAAGAATGTTAAAATCACAAATGGCGGCACAATTGCTAATGTCATTAATGCCATTGGTGGACTATACCAAAACATTAATCCCACATAAATAAAGACTGTTAGTAAATCCAATCCAATGGAAAGAGCTTCACCAGTTAAAAAACGTTGAATTTTTTGATTTTCTTGGACACGGGAAACAATATCCCCGACATAACGAGATTCAAAAAATGCCAGCGGTAGACTAAATGTATGTTTAATAAAACCTACCATCAAGGCGATACTAATGCGGTTGGCTGTGTGATCTAGTAAATATTGTCTTAAGCCATTAATGGCAACCCGAAACAAGCCGAAAATTAACAATCCAAACCCGACAGTATTTAAAGTTAAAACACTGCCTTGAACAATGACTCTATCTAATAGGAGTTGAGTAAATAAAGGCGTGATTAATCCAAATATCTGAATTAAGACCGAAGCCAGAAATACTTCTAGGAGAACTTGAAAATGAGGTTTAACTAAATCCAATAACTGCCAAAATGGCGTGTTAGCTTCTGGCGTTTTTTTGAGGGAAGCTGTAGGTTGTAATAGTAAAGCGTAACCAGTCCAACCTGTGAGAAATTCCTTGGTAGTCAGCCGACGTTGACCAATGGCAGGATCGGCAATAATTACCTGTTTTTTGGTAATTTCATAGACAACAATGTAATGTTTACCTTGCCAATGAGCGATCGCTGGTAAAGGTTGTTGAGCAAATTTATCCAAACTGGCTTTTACCGGACGGGTAGCAAAACCAAGGCTTTCCGCCGCTGCACTCAAACTCCGCATAGATGCACCACTCCGGCTAATATTAGCCAGATCCCGCAGCCGATTAATACTCAGGTTTTTCCCCCAATAACGACCAATCATAACTAAGCAAGCAGCACCACAATCCGCAGCACTTTGTTGTTCAAAAAATGGGTAGCGTTTAGTAAATTTCCGCCACCAATTGCCAGCAATAACAGTAGGAATAGGAAAATATTGAGAGCGTTTCTTTGTTGATGTTGGTGCGGGAACAATTGGTTGAGAGAAATTAACAACTTTGCCATTTCTTGGCAATTCAACAATCGGCATATCTGGAGACTTAGGAGTGTTAATTAACTCTGCTTTATTCAGCAAGAAATTATAAACACAAGGAAATTCTCCCATAACCTTTTTCACCGTTTTTTCGGGAAGATAGGCAACCTTTAAATTCACAGAAGCTCTAGCAACATAACTGCTAAAATCTTGGTCTGGAAATAAAGTTAACTCCCCAAATGATGATCCTGGCGTGAGAGTATTAATTAAATTGTTGGAGCTATCAAGCAATCTTACCTTACCCGACAGCACAATATAAATTCCCGGATTGGCTGTAGTCGCTTGCCAAAATTGCTTTGCTACAGGTGGCTCAATAATTTCTAAAGCCTGGATACAATCTGTAACTACTTGATCTGATAATCCATTACCCAAGACTTGCTTAATATGTGTAGCTAACTGTTCCTGAGAAAACGCTGATAGCATTTCCTAACCTCCAAAACACTATTATTTATTGGTCTGCATGAGATTAAATGACCAATGAAAACTAGGTTCAGGTAGAGAATGCAAATCACTAATTTTAATTGCCAAATCCTGATTTTCAGTAGTTATCAATGGGGAACTTTTACGTTTGGTAGACAGTCCCATTTGTTTAAGGAGGCGATTAATGTGGCGATCGCTAATTTGAATTCCCAACTCCTTCGCCAAATGTTTACTCAACCATTGAGCCGTCCAATCACCAAAAGCATAGCCATATTCACGGGGACTACAATTAACTAATTCCTTCAATCTTTCAATATATTCATCATTAACAATCTTTGGTCTACCCAATGGTCGCTGATTCCATTTATGCGCCATCCCCGCCTCAGCAATACCGATCCAGTATCTCGCCATCTCCTGAGAACAACCAATCATTTCACAAATATGAGTTTGCGACTTTCCCATATCTGCTAACAACATAATCTCAATTCGTCGCCGATATTCTGGTTGCGAATTATTTTGTAAATTTTTTAGCAACACCTTTCGCTGAAAAGGTGTTAAAAACTTACTTTCATAATTATCGTAAATATTCACAACCTGATCTTGATGAGAATAAGATGACATAATTCTTACCAGTTGCTTTCTACTTTCAAATTCGGGCAAATTCATCTATTACATCTATTCCTAAAATCCAGATGCAAAAACTTTCACAGATATGCAATATTTAATCTGTAGGATGTTTCCTGAATATTCATTTAATTTTCAATATCTATGTAAGCTGTTATGTCCCCCCAATAAACAGCGTTGTCTGGCAAAACACCCATAAATAAACTCCCAAGATTTAGCTTGCTAATGCCAAAAATCTACATAGGGAATGATATTACCCCTAATTGAGATGGGAGTCTATTGATAAACACTGGTATTTCAGTTAATTAATTTATGCAGTTATAACTAACTAACAATTACGTAACTTTTCAAAAATTGTAGCCTCACACTAAATAAACTTAAGCAGGATGTAATCTATCTCTTACACTATCCTAAAAATAGAAAACTCTCATCAGCAAACTTTCTTAAATATGAAATTGTTTGTCTGATAGCATGGCGTTAGTCATTTAGTTTAGATAAAAAAGTGACAAAGCTTTAGTTCTTATCTTTAAATTCTGCTACATCTTCTTCTAAAATTTATATAAAAAATAAAATCTTCATCTAAACTTCATGAAGACTTTATAGAAAATTCATATTAACTTAAAGTTGTTGACACTCTCCGGTCTAAAGACGCGGAGATTCTATAGAGAGTTTCAGTCTATATCCCTCAGTTATCCCACAAAATTGGGTAATTTATTTTTTGGTGTTCCCTTAATAGCCATTACGGGTTGGGGTAAATAAATTTTTCTTCTTCCTTCTTCCTTCTTCCTTCGCGCTCTTTGCGGCCTAATGCCTACGGCACGCTCCGCGAACGTGGTTCATTTCTTCTTTATCCGTCAAAATTTATTTGACAGACTACTAGGATCAAGTTCTAGTGAAATCAGTAGAGGCGCATTGATATCGCCATTAAGATTATTTATTTGGTTTTAAGAATCCCCGTCTCTTTAGAGAGCGGGGAGTGTCAACGTTATATCAATTGCCAGTTGACATAACAGTAAAAATTTGTAAGTAAGAGCATGATTTGACCATAATCTTTCCCTTTCCTTATCTACCTTAATAACTAAAGTTAGCCAAACCTTAGTTACAGAAAATTTGGTAGTAGAAGTTATCTAGCCATATCAATTTTATTAGGGTAATCCACCACCCCAATTGAAAAGCATTCAGACTTCTTAGGAAAAAGAACCACCTTTAGTTATGGTTCATCAGTCTTAATGAAGAATTTATTTAATTAATCAGGAACTGAATGCCAAAACAATCAGACCCTATCTTTCATATGCAGACGCAAACAGTTTTTTGGGAAAACCGCAATTAGTCTGCTATTTCATGTGCAACCGCAAACAGTTTTTGGGAAAAATGCAATTAGTCTGCCATGAATCTTTGTTTAGGTTGCTATTTCTAATCTATAGGATGTTATCAGTGTGTATTTGCCATTCTGGCAGATTTTTACAACGAAGTCAGTAATTGCAGTTACTCACATTGCCGATCAACTGATCTGAGTAACAAGCAATTACGAGATTATCAGCAACTATGCCGACTTTTTTTCTCTACCGTTGGCGCGTGATTCAGCATGATGCTTACCTCCCACTTCCATATAGGCTATATCCTTAATCTTACTTAAACAGTTAGATGCCAGATTACCTTCGGATCTTTTCTCCGTGGTGGAGTTAGCAATTTTTAGAGTTTCATTATTTTGGGAATTGGAGCGACTCATACGAGCATTTTCTTTGAGAATGCGGTTATAAGTCCGATAAGGGATATAGTGCATTGGATTATAGCCCACGAATCGTAACATTAAAACACAAGCCCAAGAATACTTCCCTGCCAAAATCGCTTCGACTACTTGGTCTAACTGTTCGGGATGGATTTTTGGTTCTAAGTTGTTACCACTGCCAGCAATATCTTGATTCATCATCTTAGTTATTTTTGAATTGAGTAAATAAATTAGTCCAGTTTCTGCAAATGCGATGGTCTTCAGCCAAATTGCTGTTGCGGGAATGACCAGAACCTATAAATAATCAATTGGTGGCAGATGTAGAAAATAGTAACAACTTGTTGCAAAAATACGGTAATTGACAACACGGATACCTGGATAGAACGGATTTTAGAAAACTGCATCTCTAAAACTACCCGTTGAACTGAGCTAAAAAACGCATTTGACCTGATGATTTTTTTCATAACCTGACCTGTGATTGAAAACCTGATTGTTTTTAATCAAGCCTCTGTACTACTGTGCTTACCGTGTATACCCTGATTTTCTAGGCAGTTTTACAGTTTTCAATTAGTAATATCTATAGCTCACTCCAGATAATATGTATTAATTGCGTCTGGGCTTCAGATTTATACTTACTAATGAATCAAAGGTAAAAATTTACCAAATTTTCTGATTTCTACCGAGAGGAATTGAGTTTGACGTAGCTTTTCGTAGATGCCGTTGTTTACTGTTGAAACTTCCAAGTGGAAATTTTTGGCTTCACCCTAGTTACTGCTGTATAACTTCTTACCATTGATTCTGCCGCTTTTGCTGTAAAAGCTGACAATTGCACCAGTGGAATCAGGAAAACCATTAATTTCTCAATTTCAAAAGCCACATTTTTATTTATACTATTTTTTGTCGCTAATGTCATCTGCCAAGGTGGCAAGATTTAAGTTAAATTTACTGAACTTATCTAGATATTTACTTATGTCTTGTGCAAGTTTGGGTTTTGTCCCCACTTGGCAAAAAATGAGGGGTGTTACCCCCCACTTTAATCTCAATGGCAGATGTTATCATTGTCATACAAGACGAAAACACCACTAATATGGTCTACCTAAGCTCTTAGTATATAAATAGTTTGAATGAACAGTTATATCCAAATAAATTAAATTTTTATCGAAGAAATAAATGCTTAAATTTACATTTAATTCAAGCAAAGTCCTTGCTATGCAAGCACTCTATGGATTTATAATTTTTATAAATAGATACAAATATCAATTAATAAATAATTCAAAAATTAGTAAAGTATTTTTTTGTTAATAATCTAATATTGCTAACTAATTAATTTTATCAAGATAGTTATTTTTGGATAAAGAAGACATCCAGCTAGATGTGGACAACAAAAACCGTATCACCATGAACATTTAACTATTATCTTATTTGGTTACTCATAGCTATTTATTTATTAGGCATTATTGCCATCAACTGGAATTAGTAGTCTGCTAATTATATGTATACAATTTATTGCTATAAGTAAGATTACAGGATGTTAATTCAGCTAATTCGGTAGGAATAACTATCATTATTTATTGTCAATGGCTGCGGATTCTTTTGGGTAAAGCCGATACTTCGGTATTGAGTCAGGATTGAGTCCCTATGGCTAAGTAATTCTTAATAAATTAAATCGGCTAAAATTTCCAGATGTGAACTGCTGCTATTCAGGGTTGAGCAGGAATTACCAACTCGGATTTTCTGGATAACTTTCCCAAGAATTTCTGATGTAATTGCTTGACAGATAAAAATGAGGAGGTTATAGTGTAACTCCCAAGCTGTTTAAGCTGTTAAACAACAGGTGTATTTTTTCAAGCGATAGCGTTCGCGGAGCGTCCCGGAGGGAACTAGCGCTGTTGCAAGCAGTTCGCTCTGAATCAAAATCTTTGAATATTTGCGAACTAACTGGGAACTTATCGCCAATACTGCCAGTCATAGATACCAACAACCGCGTTTGAACCTGACCAACCTGACTAAATAGCTTGATAAAGCTCCTGCTGTCCTTGCTTTATTCAACTATCCTGCAACTACTGATATTTTTACACAATTGGAGTTTACTGATAAATTCTCATCTGTCGTCAACTAGATTGGGGAATTCTTTGGTGTAGGTAATTTCAATTTTTTAATCTACCATAGCCCTAAATCAAGTAGGGAATTGGTGATTGTCTTTACTGTGTCTAGGAAAAAAGTTACTTGAAGTGATTACCGTTTTAACGTGTTATCATTGCCACAGCCTCTACCCAACATTCGTGATACAATCAAATTGTCACTAAAAACATAAAAAGCTACCGGGGGACTCTCGGAAAGTTACGCTTGTCAGTTCGGCTTCGCTCACCGCAAGCAGATATGATTTCGCCCGCCAGGGCCAACGAAATCAGGGCAAGAACCCAAATATTTAAGGAACCAATCCTGAAACTGGGATAACTGAGGGATATAGACTGAAACTCCCCATAGGATCTCCGCGTCTTTAGACCGGAGAGTGTCAAGTTCTGTGTTGGTTTAGAAGTTATCCTTGTGGCTAAATAAAGGAAAAAAGTGCATCTTAAGACATTTGTTTTCAGATTTAAGTTCCTCAACTCTTAACCATTACTGATTTTTTCGCGCAATTCCGGAAACAACAGGAAAATAAAATTGAATAACAAATAACAAGAATAACAATATCCCCGACTTCTCTAAGAAGTCGGGGATATAAAGAACTTTGGATTTAAGGAATTAGTAAATAAATTCCCCAAATAGCCATAGCGCGGAGATAGGTACTAGCGCGGAAAGTGCCATTAGCGGTGATTGCTTCCGGGGTGCGGAATTGTAAGCCATTGTCGTAAATTTGCTTAACTACAGCCTCAGTTAACCGCATGGCTTCATTTTTCATGTCCATTTGCACTAAGAAGGCTGCTAGACCAAAATTGATGCCTGTCCAAACTTCCAAAGGATGTGTAGAATTGGGATTTTCTGGTAAACCATTGGGAAGAACACCATTAGCAGCGCCGAATTTACCATTTTGGAATTTGAGAAAACAGGCATCGTATACTTTTGTTAAGGCGGATAAAGCGCGATCGCTGGGGACAATATCTGGTAAACTCAATAAACGAGCGTAAAATTGCCCACACAATTGGTCAGCCATAACTACCTCAGAACCACTTTCACCATCCAACCGGTAATACTCACCATTCCAAAGCTTCTCCTGATAAATTGGTTTTGATTGATTTAACCAACCTTGATAAATAGACCCTTGTACCTCTACCTCTGTGTCCTCTGCGCCTCTGTGGTTCGTTAAAATCTTAGAAATAGCAATAGCAGCTTCCAAAGCAGATAACCACAAACCACCACAATAAGCACTGACACCTTGCAAGCGCCAATCATCGAAAGTTTGGTCAGGTGCGCCAGAATTTTCTGGTATACTGTCACCATCGAGATCAAAAGTTTTCACATAATCGAGAGTTTGGACAATAGCATCCCAACAATCTGCTAAAAACTGGATATCATTTGCACCGGTAAACAGAAAATCTCGATATACCTGCAAAACAAAGTCACAACCTAAATCTTTCCACAGGTTGCAATCTTGATAACTAGTATAATTGGTTTTTTCCCAAACGTGTTCATTGGGTGCGCCTAAATCGTGGGGTGTCGCACCGGCAATTTTCCGAACTGCGTTAGGACTTTCCGATTTGATAGTCAGATAATAACCGATAATTCTAGTTCTGTCATCACTTTGGGGAATTGCTCTAGCAAAGGCGCGAATTACCGACTTTTCCAATTCTGGGAATAACATCAATAATCCAAAAGAACCGTATAACCGCACATCTAGACTTTCGTACCAACGGTAATCTAAACATTCTAACACGGCAAATTGACCAACGGGATCAATTTCCGAGGCGGCACTCCAGAGAGTTCCGCCGCTGGTCAAGTCGTAGAGTTCGTTAAATAAAGCCATTTTGAACCAGTCAGGTAAATCTGATTTTTCTAAAATGGGGTTTTGCCAATTTTCGATGAGCGATCGCCAATTCTGATATTCTTTAAGAGCAGTAGTGGCAATCTGCCAAGCATTCTCACCATTACAACCAAAAAAGTCTGTATATCTGCGGTAATAGTTCACCCCCGCTGCAAATTCCGTAACGGGGAAATCCCAACTTAATACAAAAGGAACTTCCAAACTTTCCCCAGGTTGCAAAGTAAAACGCACCGCAATTGCTACACCTAAACGAGTATTTTCATCTGCGGGAGTTTCATCTAGATAATTAGGTAAAGAACCATTTGCAGAGAAACTTTGCCAAACATCTTCACCATTACCCACCGGATTAAATCGGGAATGATGAAATATTTCCACTTGGGGATTTTTTACAGTTGCAATACACCAAGTTCCGTCCCCTTCTTGAACAGTTTGACTATTAGAAACTTGACCTAAAACGCAACCAAAATATTGATGATCTTCTGCTAAACAATTATAATTTCCTTGACTTTCTCCCCAACGTGGTAGATATTCATAAACTGGACTACCATCATCTCTAACTCTAACTTCGGGAGATTTCAAAGTATTGGTAAACCAACCCACCATATTTTCCCAAGTTAGCATAATGCTAATAGTAATTGGTGCATTTGTGGGGTTGTATGCTTTCCACAAAAAAACCGCAACCGGATAACTTGCTTCTTGATAATTATCTGCCCAAATTGGGGAAAATTGCTCACAAGTTAATTGAGTTTTTAAGACATTTTCATAAACAAACCAACTGCGGGGATAAAGTGCATGATATGTACCTGACCCCAAACCATCCGCAGAGAGGGGAGAAGGTGGATACCATTGCCAAGATTGCAGTGTATGATCTTCTGGAGGTTGGGTAGATAAAGCGTAAGCTTGTCCAGATTCAAAAATACTAAATTGACAAGCGGGAACGGTTTTGAAAGTATGTTCTCCCCCGTCAATGTGCCACAGGTTAAAGTCTCCCCGTGAAGAACGTCCTATACACCCTGCACCAAAGCCACCAAGAGGCATTCCGTGCCAGGGACCATCATCAATATTACTAGGATAACGGACGGTGTATGGTTTATCCCAGCCTAAGCCAATGGGACGTTTCCAGGTACAGGGAGGTATTTGGGGGTGGTTTGTCATGGTTTGAGTTTCACGGGTTGACGCTATGAAGACTAGCGCGATGTGTGATTTTTCTCAAGTCAATCATGAAAATATTTTTATTTCGCTGAAAATTTCCTAATGTTACTAGGAGGTTAGGAAATAAGTAAATTGTCTGATAGCGTAGCGTGGCGCAAGCCATATCAGGATTATCAGGATATCCACCGATTAGAGGATTAACAGGATGTTTTTTAGGAAATATAGGTTTTTGTGAATGATAGAAAATATATTTTTCCCTAAATTATAATTTATAATCATTAAATATTCACAGAAAATCTATAAATAACAATCCTGTACATCCTAAAATCCTGGTAATCCTGATTCTGACAACCACAACCAACAATCTCCAAATCTTTAATTATCAATTTTTGATTCCTATCCATTGGGTAACAGGGGACATTGCCTTCCAACCCAGAAATTTACCAATAGGTTCTGCGCGTTGAATAGCAATGCGGGTAAAGTTTCCGCCCACTTTTTCATGCCATTGATATAATCTTTGTTCACCTGCCAATGTGACAACATTAACTACCATTCTGCCCCCAGGAAGTAACACATTCCAGCAATTTTCTAATATTTCTGGTGCTGTGACACCACCACCGATAAAAATAGCGTTTGGTGTGGGTAAATTTGGGATAACTTCTAAAGCTTTACCTGCCATAATTTGTAAATTTGGTGTTCCTAAAGCAGCAGCATTATCAGCTATATAATTTAGTCTAGTGGAATTTTGTTCAATAGCGATCGCTCGACATCTTCTATCACTTCGCAGCCATTCTATAGAAATAGAACCACAACCAGCCCCCACATCCCACAGCAACTCGCCCGGTAAAGGTGCTAAACTTGATAATGTCACCGCCCGGACTTCCCTTTTCGTCAATTGTCCATCATGATGAAAAGCATCATCAGGTAAGCCGGGAAATCTCGATAAACCAACTATTCCCCTATCAGCAACACATTCCACCGCAATAGTATTTAAAGAAGCGATATTTCCTTCTTGCCAATTAGCAGCGATATCTGTTATAATTTCCTCATTAACATTGCCCATTTTTTCTAAAACGGTAATTTGACTATTACCATAACCGCGACTTATCAAAATTTCCGCCACAATAGCTGGAGTATGTTTTCCCTCACTCAAAATTAATAATTTTGCACCGGGATAAATGTAAGATTGCAGTAAAGAAACCGGACGACCACATAAACTTAAAGTTTCCACCTCCGTTAATGACCATCCTAGTCGAGAACAAGCCAGACTAAAAGCCGAAGGTGCAGGAATAATTGTAATTTCAGAAATAGGAATATCTTTAAGAATAGTTGCACCCACACCATAACATAGAGGGTCGCCACTAGCTAAAATACAAACTGCTTCACCACGACGACTGATAATTTCAGTTATGGAAGTTGGAAAAGGTGATTTCCAGGGAATTTTTTGGCTGTTGTCGTCAGCGGGTAACATGGAAAGATGACGTTCTCCACCAAAGATAATTTTAGCTTTGTCTAAGCAAGAAAGAGCTATGGGACTTAACCCTGCTACACCATCCTCACCGATACCGATAATTGATAACCATTTTTTCATAATTCGTGAGGTTGTTTCTTTTGCTGGAATATCGCTTTTATTACCTTACCGTAAGGGGATGTGAAGTTGGTGCTTTGAGTTGGATAAGAGTTTTTTCTCGCAGAGACGCTAAGAGGATGTTTGAAAAGTTATGGTTGATGTATCAAATATTTTTTACCCCACCCTAA
>NZ_VILC01000042.1:0-37520 GCF_009712065.1 Aphanizomenon sp. UHCC 0183
TTTAACAACTAATCTACGATGTTTATCTTCGATGAGGTTTAAGTCAAATCTAAACAGGCTTGATGACAACGACACCATAAGCATCTGGGGACAGATAATCTTTTGTAGCTTGGATTAAATCAGTGGCTGCTTGGGCTTGAATATATTGGGGGTAATTAAAGGCTGGTTCTAAGTCACCAATCAATGACTGATAATAACCATACAACCCAGCGCGATCGCTTGGTGTTTCATTTCCAAATATAAACCGATTAGCTACTCGTTGTTGAACACGGGCAATTTCTGATTCTTTGACAAATTCTGTTTGTAATCTGCGAAGATGTTGAATAATTCCTGCTTCCACAGCCACTAAATTTTCTACATCACATTTAGCAGAAATCGAAAACACACCTTGCAATAAATTATTCATATTACTCACAGAAATTGAAGATACCAATCCCTGTTCTTCCCGTAGATCTTGCACTAATCTAGATGTTCTCCCATGTCCTAAAATACCCGCTACCACATCAAGGGCATAAGTTTCATCTAACTCCATCAATCCCGGAACTCGCCACATCATCACTAATCTTGCTTGTTGGAGAGTTTCATCAACAACTTCCCGACGGACTATTTCTGTAAATGCAGGTTCAGGAATGACTGCTGTTTGTGTTAGTTTATTGGTAGTTTGTTGATAATTTTTATTAAATTCTGCCGCAATAATTTCTACTAATTCTTCTACTGGTAAATTACCCACAGCAACTGCTGTAATTGACTGAGGTTGATACCAATGAGCATGAAAATCTCGCATTTGTTGCGGTTTAACTTGAGAAATAACAGATTCAGGTCCCAGTACAGGACGACGATAAGGTAAGGAATCAAAAGCAGTTTCCATGACATGACGATAAATTCGTCGTCTAGGATTATCTTCAGAACGTCTAATTTCTTCTAAAACTACTAATCGTTCCCGTTCAAAAGCATCATCAGGAATACTCGGATTACAAACAACATCTATTTGCAAAGGAGCTAATTCGGCAAAATCTTTAGGCGCAGTTGTGGTGTAATAGTGGGTGTAATCTTGGCTAGTAGCAGCATTAGTCACCGCACCGCGTTCTTCAATCCGGCGTTCAAATTCACCACTAATGAGTTTCTGCGTACCCTTAAAAATCATGTGTTCTAAAAAGTGAGCCATACCATTAATAGCATCTGACTCCATTGCAGAACCGGTTTTTACCCAGAGGTTAAGATTAACCGCGTCTATCGGCATTTGTTCGGCGATAATCGTCAAACCGTTGGGTAAATAGTGCAGCGTAGGTGCATTAAGGCGTGGAAATTTCAGCAGAGTTGATGTCATTGGTTGTGGTGAGTGAAGAGCTATGTTACTTTTTCTATATTACAACTTTCTTGATGGTGTAAACCTTTTGCGGACAAGAAGTCAGAATTAAACGCAGATAAACGCAGATGAACACAGATAATTTTAGTCCTTTAGATTTCTAATTTTCCAGTTTTGTTGTATTTTTGCAAAATTCCTATCACAACTGCTGGTATTTCTAAATGAGGCAGAATTCCCGTATCGGGTATTTCATGAAAACCCTGAATTGCCTCAGTATTTAAATTTGCTAACCGTCGTCCTAATTGCATATTTGTAAATTGGGCATTTTCGCCCCACAACATCACAGTGGGAACTTGAAGTTGTTGAATATATAAACTCAAATCAAAATACAAATTTCCCCGTAAAAAAGACAAAGCTGCAAACTTAGCTTGATATTTTTGTGCAGAACTTAAATAAGCTGACACCATTTCCTGTGTCACTCTTTCCGGTTTAGCAAATAGAAAACTCTGTAAAAAGTTTCTCACTGCAATTTCATTTTCTGCACCTAAAGCATAAATTAAATTATCTACTAACGGTGTATTAATTAAAGAAAGTGGTAATCTTCTCCCAGCACCTTCTCCAAAATCATTAAAACCCGCAGGACAAACTAAAAATAAAGCGTTGAATAAATCGGGATAAGTAACAGCCAGACGAATAGTAAAAGCCGCAGTTAAAGAAGATGCTATGACGGTTACAGGTTGATCACAAGTTTGCGAAATAAACTCAAGAATCGTCGTTAAATAATCTTCAATTTGATAATCTCTCACGGGGTGAGCAGATTTTCCCCAGCCAATTAAATCCGGGGCTAAAATTCGATATGTTGAGGCATAAGCAGGGTAAATTTTTGACCATTCATAAGCAGACGCACCACCACCAAAGTTATGTAGAAACAATAATGGTGGTAAATCTTGATTTTTGGTATTTTCCCAAGGAGTGCTAATTTGGGTATAATAAACCATTGCCCCCAAAGATGTATGAATGAATTTACTACCAAAACCCGGAGGTTGAAATTTCAGCATAATTATGAAAGTGAATCCTTGGTAATTTGTACAAGTTGATTTATATTATCATTACTAATATTATACGCAGCCCCAAACCCAATTACAAACCGTCCGCTATTCGGTGTCAGTTGCAAAATCCGAAAATCTGGTAAACTGCGTAATGTAGAAATCAGTTCTCCAAACCGAAGCTGAAATTTATCAACAATTTGCTGCCATTTTTCAGTTTCCCTTTCTATCAAATTTGCGGTACAATCAAAGTTTAACCGCCGCCGAGCAAAAATCTGTTTAGTTTTAATTTCGTCATCAATAAATAGAACACTCACAAAAGGATGATTTTGAATATTTTGCGTATGAGTAGCTAGTCCACTCACATAAATATAGATGTTCTTGTCATCATCCATCACAAAAGGAGCATAACTAGCATTAGGGATGCCTTGGGTATTTACCGTACTAATAATAATGCTGGTAAATTCTTCAGGAAAGTTCTCATATTCAGCTTGGGCGTTGGCAAATTGACTCATCACGGCAATTATCATATTGTATGAGCATTATACCAAAAAATAGTAATCTGGCTATCCAGATCCCCGACTTCTTTGAGAAGTCGGGGATCTAAATCTACGAAAAATTGATACAATAACACTAAAATACCATGTTTAAATCGTAACTATGAATAATAACAACCGCTCTCAATGGGATTTATGCAGGTTTATTAAAACCCTAACTTACTTTGAAGTATTTCCGATTCTTAATTGGATTCAAAAATTATTTCCAGGTAGTTCCACAGATTATCAAGATAGACCAAAACAAGGAGGAAATATGGCTGTAATTCTGGTAGCTGGTGCAACGGGTGGTGTGGGTAAACGAGTTGTTAAGAAATTAATAACACAGGGTTATAATGTGCGCTGTTTAGTTCGAGATATTGAAAAAGCGCGGCAAGTTCTGGGTGATGATATTAATTTGGTAGTTGGAGATATTACCAAACCAGAGACTTTGACAAATTTAGTTATGGCTAATATTCAAGCTGTAATTTGTTGTACGTCAGTGCGTGTTCAACCTGTGGAGGGAGATACACCCGATAGAGCAAAATATAATCAAGGTGTGAAATTTTATCTGCCGGAAATTGTCGGGGATACACCAGAAAATGTTGAATATCAAGGTGTGAAAAATTTAGTAACAGCGGCCGCAAAATATCTGGTTGCTGCGGGTGAAAAACCGATATTTGATTTTACGAAACCATCAGATGAAATCAAAAATATCTGGGGTGCTTTAGATGATGTAGTTATGGGGGGTGTTAGTGCTAGTAGTTTCCAAATTAGGGAAAATACAGCAGTATTTACAGGTAATGTTTCTACTGCTAATTCTGGGGGGTTTGCTTCGGTGAGAACTAAGAATTTTTCACCTTTGCTGGATTTATCTGGCTATCAAGGTGTGAAATTGCGGGTTAAAGGTGATGGACAACGTTATAAAATATTTATCCGCACAGAGTCAACTTGGGATGGTGTTGGTTATAGCTATTCTTTTGATACTGTTGCTAATACTTGGCTAGATATTCAGATTCCTTTTACAGATTTAGTTCCCGTATTTCGTGCCAAAATTGTTAAAGACTGTCCACCAATGGACATTAGCAAAGTTTGTTCTGTGCAATTAATGTTGAGTAAGTTTGAATATGATGGTGCTTTAAATCCTGCATTTAATCCGGGGGGGTTCGCGCTGGAAGTTGCTTCCATTCAAGCTTATGGGGGGGAAACTTTACCTCAATTTGTATTAATCAGTTCTGCTGGGGTAACTCGTCCTGGAAGACCAGGAATTAATTTAGATGAAGAACCACCAGCAGTGAGATTAAATGACCAATTGGGAGGAATTTTAACTTGGAAGTTGCGAGGAGAAGAAAGTCTGAAAGCAAGTGGTATTCCCTATACAATTATTAGACCTTGTGCTTTGACGGAAGCAGCAGGAGGGAAGGAGTTAATTTTTGAGCAAGGTGATAATATTAAAGGAAAAGTTAGCCGTGATGATGTTGCGGAAATTTGTGTTAGAGCAATTAAAGAACCAAAAGCAAGTTATCTCACTTTTGAAGTTAAGGAGAGTGAAATAATTGCTAATAATCTAGATTGGAAAAATCTATTTTCTTCTTTGCAAGCTGATAAATAGAAATTGATTAATTAGCAATTTTGTTGGGTTTCCTTTGTCAACCCAACCTACAATTTTTATTTTTTATTTAAGTAATTGATAATATGATCTTAAAAAGATGGTTAGTAACTGGGATGTGTGTGTTTGTTTTTTGGAGTAGTGTTTTATTAAGTTCTGCTTTACCGCAGCAAGTTGATTTTCGCGTTAATAATTTAGAGTCTGATGTTAGGAGTTTGCAATTACGCTTACAACAACTTGAGTTAATGGTTAGTAAAAATAATCAATCACCTGTTGCTAATAGTCCTCAATCTTCTCCTAATGCAAGACAGAATTTATCACAGTTACAACAGGAAAAGATGTTTAAGAATTTAGCTACTTTGGTGGTTGAATTAAATCAGAAAATTAATAAGTTGACAATTCGAGTTAATCAACTAGAGAAACTAAATGCCAAGTAAAGGTTAATCTGGTAATGATTTTTGAGCAGACTAAATTTTAGGATATAGCCGTTGTCACTAGGATGCAATTATAGCGTTTCCTAGTCTAATGAGGGACAAAATTATCTGTGTTCATCTGCGTTTATCTGCGTTTAATTCTGACTTCTTGTACCTCACTTGCATGGGAATTGCTATATATGTAATATAATCGAGGGCGCAGACCCTGCGCCCCTACAGACTTGACGATTTGCTATTAAACTCTATTATGACAATAAACAAAACTTTCGTTCCTGTGGCTTTAACTATTGCTGGTTCTGATAGTGGTGGGGGTGCAGGAATTCAAACTGATTTACGGACTTTTGCTTTTCACTGTGTTCACGGAACAAGTGCTATTACCTGCATTACAGCCCAAAATACTGTGGGAGTTAGTAGGGTTGATGCGATCGCTCCCCAGTCTATTATTGCTCAAATTCAGGCGGTTGTAGAGGACATTGGCGTACAGGCTGCAAAAACGGGAATGTTGCTCAATCAAGAAATTATTTTGGCTGTAGCCCAGCAAATAACAGCTTATAAAATTGAGAATCTAGTGGTTGATCCTGTGATGGTATCACGCACAGGAGCGCAATTAATTGATGATGATGCCATACAAACCCTGCGGAATACTCTAATTCCCTTAGCAGCTATTATTACTCCAAATCGTTATGAAGCGCAGATTTTAAGCGGGTTAGAAATTACTTCTTTAGCAGATATGCAAGCAGCAGCGGAAATTATCCACAGGGAATTAGGAGTCAAGGCTGTTTTAGTCAAGGGTGGGGGAATGTCTGGAAGTTTGCGGGGTGTTGATGTTTGGTTTGATGGGGAACAATTGGAGATTTTGACAACGAAACAGGTAGAGACAAAAAATACTCATGGTACAGGTTGTACTCTATCAGCGGCGATCGCTGCTAACCTAGCTTTAGGTAAAGACCTATGGACATCAGTGCAAATAGCCAAGGAATATGTGACAAATGCCCTTACCTATTCCTTGGCTATTGGCAAAGGACAAGGACCAGTGGGACACTTTTTCCCATTATTGATCAAATAAATTTATTTATTTATTAAGCGTTGTATTAATTACATAAAATCAGTTAATATACTGGTAGTTTTAATTATTTAACCCTTCTTGCTTCTTTTTTCATTCTCGACTCCTGATATTTTTCCCCATCTTTGCCTTTTGTGCATTTTTCTATTATTTTTGGGCATAATCTCATAAATAATTATATTCTGGTTTTGTGTACCCTTACTCTAACTACCGTATTTTGATACTAAAAATTCCATGAAAACAACTACAGGATCTCACTATACCCAACTACCTAATAGCTACCCCCCTTCTGTTCCCCTCTGCGTTTATCGAGAGTTGACAGCGGAGTTACAAGCAGTCCAATCTAAATTGGATGTCATTACCAGTCATAATCAGAAATTAGTCCAAGAAAATCAACAACTGCGGCAAGAAATTACTAAAGTGATTCAGTCTTGCTTAGAACTGCAAAAGCTAGTTAGTACACCATCACCCAGTTCTCCTGCACCATCTCTATCTGATCATGAAGTTAATTACCCACCTCAGCCTCAGCCGACACCTCATTATCATCAGGAGGTAAAACACATATCTAAACCAACTATTACCGCAGAATCTCCGCGTCAGCCAACAAATCGTCCCCGACCAAAAACATCAACAAAACCTACCCCTTCTGAAAACCGTCATCAGGAGTCTACTACGCCAAGGATGAATATAAACTTACCAGTATCAGAAACAGTATTTATAGAAGAACAAAAAGTTAGCTACTATCTCCAATCTAAGTCTGATGGTAAAGGCTTGAATGGTTGGTGGCTTGCAATAACCATTATATTCATTATGATAACTGGTTTTGCCGCTGGGTATTTAATTGTGCGCCCTTTATTCCAAAATCAAACCCCACCTTCAACAATTAAAAATTGAAAATTCATAGCCAATTAGACATTAAGTAATTGGACAAAAATATTTACAGTCATTGCGAGGGAAGGGAAGCAATCACAACCCTTGCGATTGATTCATTTCACTTCGTTCCATATGGCTAACGCCACGCAACGCTTACGCAATTACATTGTGTAACTAATTTTGTCTCACTACTTAGGTGGCAGGTAATGTAGAGACGTTCCATGGAACGTCTCTACAAGAATTCCAGAAGATACACATTGAAGTCCTTGTCCTGGAGTATCAAGATTGATTATCTATCAACAGAACCCATAATTACGTCAATACTACCGAGAATAACAACAATATCTGCTACTTTCATTCCTCGGAGTAAATGAGGTAGAATTTGTAGGTTGTTGAAATCTGCGGCGCGGATTTTCCAGCGCCAGGGGAAAACATTATTATCACCTACTAAATAAATTCCTAATTCTCCCTTACCACTTTCGACACGGGAGTAGATTTCACCCTTGGGAACTTTGAAAGTAGGAGAAACTTTTTTAGCAACGAATTGGTAATCAAAAGCATCCCACTCGGATTTTTTCCCAGCCATTAACCGCTTGGCTTCTAGGTTTTCGTAGGGTCCACCGGGTAATCCAGCGATCGCTTGCCGAACTATTTTAACAGACTCGCGCATTTCTCGCATCCGTACCATGTAACGGGCAAGACAATCACCAACAGTTTCCCACTGAACATCCCAATCGAAATCATCGTAACATTCGTAGTGGTCAACTTTTCGTAAATCCCATTTTACCCCAGAAGCCCGTAACATTGGTCCAGAAAGTCCCCAGTTAATCGCTTCTTCACGGCTAATAGTTCCCAAACCCTCAATCCGGCGGCGGAAAATCGGGTTATTAGTAACTAAGCGTTCATATTCATCCACTTTGGGAATAAAGTAGTCACAGAAATCTAAACACTTATCTACCCAACCATAGGGTAAATCCGCAGCCACTCCACCAACCCGGAAATAATTATGATTAACCATGCGGTAGCCAGTTGCAGCTTCCCACAGATCATAAATCATTTCCCGTTCCCGGAATTGGTAGAAAAAGGGTGTTTGTGCGCCTACGTCAGCCAAGAATGGACCAAACCATAATAGGTGGTTCGCAATGCGGTTTAATTCCAGCATAATCACGCGAATATAGCTGGCACGTTTAGGAACAGTGATACCCGCTAATTTTTCTGGTGCGTTAACTGTCACCGCTTCATTAAACATCCCCGCAGCGTAGTCCCAACGGCTGACATAGGGGACATACATGATTGTAGAACGGTTTTCGGCAATTTTCTCCATTCCCCGGTGTAGATAGCCAATAACCGGTTCGCAGTCAACGACATCTTCACCATCTAGGGTCATGATTAAACGTAGGACTCCGTGCATTGATGGGTGATGGGGTCCCATATTTAGCACCATCGGTTCAGTGCGGGTTTCGATTCTACTCATAGATTTTGCTGTTCTCCCGTTGTGGATGTTGTAAATTGACCCGCTAAGATTAACCTGCCACGATTGTTATTGTCTGCCAAAATTTAGCTTATAGGGATAATTTCTAGGTTATCTCTACAGGTGACGTTGGAGAGAGAATAGCAGAGTCGGTTTTGTACTTGATGTTTTATTTTGTGCAGCTTCTTCAATTATTATAGGTAAGCCTGATATATAAGGGATTGAGAATCTGGATTTTTTTCATGTACCTGGGGTTGTGGGAATGGGAAAAATCTTCCCGGTGCAGATGACTAAACTATAATTGTATCAATGGCTTGGTGATTTTGCTGATTTTGTCTTCGTGGCAAGATAGATTTAATTTATAATTACTCTAATTAATATCTATAGTTAAATTTTAGCTCACGCAGAGGCGCAGAGAAGGAGAAGCAGAGTTTTTTCAGGGGTGTGATTTAGTTATGAATTATTTGCAAGTTTATTTTCAGGAAGTTAATCAAGTTTATCAAGGTCAAAATGCTACTGAACATAGTTATCGTCCGGCTTTGAAGAAGTTAATAGATTCTTTGGATTCTGGTATTCAAGCTATTAATGAACCGAAAAGAATCGCTTGCGGTGCGCCGGATTTTGTGGTAAAGAATGGTGTTTTAGATGTTGGTCATATTGAAGCTAAAGATATTGGTGTTTCTCTCAATAATGTGGAAAAAACTGCTCAAATGGGGCGTTATTTTCAGGCTTTGAGTAATTTGATTTTAACTGATTATTTACAGTTTCGTTGGTATGTCCAAGGAGAATTAAAACTATCTGCTTCTTTAGGAACTATTGATAAAAATAAAAAAATCAAAGTTGATAAGGAAGGAATACAGGAAGTTGACCAACTTTTACGGCAATTTTTATTAGCTAAAGTTCCCCAAGTTACCACACCAAAGGATTTAGCTAAACGCATGGCTAGTTTAGCCCAATTAATGAGAGATGCTATTAAAAAGGCTTTACATGATGTAGATAATGGGGGAATGTTACATCAGCAGTTAGAATCATTTCAAAGAGTATTAATTAAGGATTTGACAGTTGAGCAATTTGCGGATATGTACGCCCAAACTATTTGTTATGGGTTATTTGCAGCGCGGTGTAATACTGATAATCCTCATACTTTTTCACGGGAAACAGCAGCTTTTAAATTACCGAAAACTAACCCTTTTTTAAGAAGTATTTTTGGACAAATAGCTGGACCTGATTTAGATGTGGAAAGTTATTGATATCATGCTAGTGAATGCTGCTGGTATAAAAACCCATAGAGATCATTTTGCTATTGATTTTGAGGAGGAAAGCATTACTCAAAAATTTAGAGAATTGCGAGAAACTAATTTATCTAATGAAGACTATAGCAATAAATATAATATTCACGATCATCAAGATTTGCGATTAGATAAAGTCCGTCAATTGATTCGCTTAGATAATCAATGGGAAGATAAAATAATTAGTTGTTTATATCGCCCTTTTGATTGGCGTTACTGCTATTATAGTGATCTAATAATGGATAGACCGAGACGAGAATTACTTGATCATGTTTTTAGAAAAGATAATTTATGTTTAGGTTTAGGTCGTCAAGGAATTGCTGTAAATGATCCTATCTGGTCTTTGGTATCAGTTTCTAATCAACCTATTGATACTAATATTTTTAGAAGGGGTGGAGTTAATATTTTCCCTCTCTATCTTTACCCAACAAATACCCCAACTTTATTTGATTCTATACCAACCAATGCACCTGGAGGACGTAAACCGAATTTATCCCCAGAATTTATTTCTGAATTTTCCCAAAAACTAGATTTAGAATTTATGTTTGATGGAAAATCAGATAAAACTAAAACCTTTAAGTAGGTGAACACAATAAAACCAAACTGTGTAAAGAAATGTAAAATCGCCCAAACCCTCTTCACTCTTGCCTCTTGCCTCTTGCCTTTTGCCTTGCCATAACGACAATTTTCAACACCAACCTACTTAGACCAGAGGATATTTTTAATTACATTTACGCTATCTTTCATTCTCCTATTTACCGTCAACGTTACGCCGAATTTTTAAAGATTGATTTTCCCCGTGTTCCTTTAACTCCTAATTCTGCACTTTTTTGGGAGTTAGTTACCAAAGGTGATAAATTAGTTAAATACCATTTAATGAAACAAACAGGAACAGAAATTTCTACTTATCCTCTTCCTGGTTCTGATCTTGTCGAACAAGTCAAATATAATGAAAATCATCAACAAATTTGGATAAATTCCGAACAGTATTTTGATCAAGTTCCGCAGCAAATCTGGAATTTTTACATTGGGGGTTATCAAGTTTGTCAAAAATGGCTTAAAGATAGAAAAGGGAGACAATTGAATTTTGATGAAATTAGTCATTATCAAAATATTATTTCTATAATATCGGAGACTATTAAGATTATGGAAGATATTGATCAAATAATTGAAAAATATGGTGGTTTTCCATTAGAATGAAATCGAGAAAGGATTTTTAATTTAAGTCATAAATATTCGTTAAGAAATTGTCTAATATTCCAGCATCTAACAACAATCAACCTAATCATAAAAATTCTCTTGCTGATAGATGGTCATATCTTAATCAATATGAGAAAAAATATCTCAAAGAAGCTATGAAAGCTTATGATAGAATTATAGAATCAAAAGACGATATTCTCAAAATAGCCAATCGGTATCAATTAAGTTTTGAGGATATTGAACGAGCTAAACAGTATGCTTTTGGTGATGGAGTGTTACAATATCAATTTATCCCTGATTTGCGTATGGCTCAAAGTTGGGAAAGAATGACACTAGGAGGAGAAATTGATAGTGATGAGGTTTTACTAAAGCATGAAATTCTTGAATCAGATTTGGTAATTAATCAAGGTGTGAATCAATTAGATACTCATAAAATAGCTCAAGATGAATACCCTTGGTCTTTAATGATAACTAAAGGAGATAAGCAAAAATGAACACAACATCTGAACAAAAATTTTTAGAAGCCTTAGATATTTGTGAATCATTAATTGATTTTAAATATCGTCCTACCAATTCAACCTATCAAGCAATAGAGTTATTTTGTGAAATTGGTAAAAATCCTTTTGAATTATTAGAATTATGTCATAAATATTCTAGTAAAATTGAAAAAATCTGTGATATTATTCATGAATATGGAACAAGTATAGATAATTTGCGTGTTGATTGTCTACTTGGTTTTGGTGCAAAAGATCATTGTAGTTTTTTGAGTTTTTTTCTCAATCTTAATTTTGGCAAATTTGAATATTTCACAGATAATTTTACAACACCTGAACAAATTTCTGAATTATTTAAAGATTGGAAAGAAATTGATTTTAATCCTGTCATTGAAAAGCAAAAAGCAGTTACATTTTAATAAACCAAAAGTATTATCTAAACTTAGTTAACCAAAATTGTCAATTAAGGAGATATCCATGAAAGAATTAATGAAACAACCCTCATCTTGGCTACCAAATGGAATAAACCTGAATCTTTCAGATCAATTTCGTCCTTTTTCCTTTACTGAAGAGTTACAGATTCGTTTAGAGGAACTATTAGAAAAAAATAAAGAAAATTTACTTAATCCAGATGAACAAGCAGAATTATCTGGTTTGTTGGAATTAGAAAAAATTTTCAGTTTTATCAACGCTAAACTCGCTTCTTAATTGTGGTTATTAATAATTCTGTTCGTTTAAATGTCCGTAAAAGGGCAAAATATTTGTGTGAATATTGTCATTCACCAGAACGCTCAAATGCAACACCATTTACCATTGATCATATTATTCCCCAATCTTTAGGAGGATCAGATGATCTCAATAATTTAGCTTTAGCTTGTCATCGTTGTAATCAAAGGCGGTATAATTTTAGAAATGGGATTGATCCAGAAACACAAACAGAAGTTCCGTTATTTAATCCTAGAAATCAAAATTGGTCAGAGCATTTTATATGGACAAAAAATGGGTTAAATATTATTGGAAGAACTTCTATAGGTCGTGCAACTTGTAGTCGTTTTGATTTTAATGATCAAAATCATGATGATGGGTTTATTATAAATTCTCGTCAACTTTGGTTAACAGCAGGCTGGCATCCACCTATTGATGATCGATGGGAAAAAGAATAAACCATGTTTAATTTCTATTAGCCATAATTTTATAATGCAACCAGATTTACAAACATCACCAGATTTAGAAGAAGTTACATTTTCTCATATTCCTGTTCTCAGTCAAGAAGTGATTACAGGTTTGAATATCCAACCTGGTGGACATTATTTAGATTTAACCGTTGGTGGTGGTGGTCACAGTCGGTTAATATTAGCAACTGCTGAAGATGTAAAAATTACCGCAGTTGACCAAGATAAAGATGCTTTAAATGCAGCAAAAGAGAATCTAGCAGAATTTGGAAATAGAGTCAAATTTATTCATAGCAACTTTGCTAATTACCAATTTCCAGAAAATACCTATCATGGAATTTTAGCCGATTTGGGAGTAAGTTCCTATCATTTAGATAACCCAGAACGGGGTTTTAGTTTTAGAAATCCCGCAAATTTAGATATGCGAATGAACCAGCAACAATCCCTCACCGCTGGAGATATTATCAATGAATGGGGTGAAAAAGAATTGGCGGATATTTTCTTTAAATACGGTGAAGAGAGACTTTCTCGCAGAATAGCCAGAAGAATAGTTGAAAAACGCCCATTTAATACTACTACAGAACTGGCAAATGCGATCGCCTACTCCGTCCCTCCTAAATATCGTCATGGGAGAATTCACCCCGCAACCCGTGTTTTTCAAGCTTTGCGAATTGCTGTTAACGACGAGTTAAAAGTCCTAGAAACCTTAATAGAAAAAGCACCTCACGCACTAATTCCTGGGGGAAGAATAGCTATTATCAGTTTTCACAGTTTAGAAGACAGACCAGTGAAACATGGTTTGAGAAATTCCCCCTCCTTGCGAATATTGACAAAAAAACCCATAATTGCCACAGAAGAAGAAATTAAAGAAAACCCCCGTTCCCGTTCTGCTAAATTGAGAATAGCAGAAAAGAAAAATACAGACGATTAAGACTGGAAGTTGAGTAACGTCATCATACCATTTACCATTTCTTTATCAGGCTGCACTTTAGCTGAGAGTCATAAGCCTGTTAATTAATGAGGTTCAGCAGCGTTAAACCTCTACCCACAGAATCAAATTATGGTTCTTCCGTACCTGTTATGCCAAATATGAGTTTATTTACCCCATAACCCTTATAAATAAAGGGTTTCATTGTTTTTGATGCCAAATTTATGTCAAATTCACCGATGAATTAACATAAAATCCTTATATGGTAAGGATTTTATGGTTTGACAAAATGATTTAGCATAGTAAGTACCGAAGAGCAAAAAAATACTAAACACAAGGTAATCACTCAAAGATTTTGTCGTTCTTGCATTGTTGGGGGATCATCAGGACGAAAATATTTCATGGAAAATTTAGTAATAAAAAGATACCAGCCGACTTGTGTAAGAGAATGTAGGCGAATAATATTTCCTTCCTGTATTCGCTTGGAGACTCTCTCCCTCAACAACGTCATAGGATGACTTAAATCCACAACCCATTCTCCGCCTGTTAAACCACTTCCAATGAAGAAAAATTCAAAAACATTGTTTTTAGGAATTTCTGAATAAGAATTTAATGGTTTAAAATTTTCCAGAGGGAAACAAGGGCATACAACTATCTTTTCTTTCCTATCTAAATCACAGGTGCTAGTTATTATCATTGCCGGTGCTTGAAAATTAGACACCTTTCCATCTTTAGTGAAATTTAAGAATGGAATTATATTAAGTATGTCTCCCTGTGACCATTGTTTAACTGGATCGCATAAAACCTGAATACTGCTATTTTGAGTACCAAATTGTTCTAGAGCGAGCCTGGCATCGGCAGTATTTCCATCTGGATAGACAGGGAAAGCTTTTTGTAAATATTGGATTAAACCATCTAGTTGAATTCCACCCATTACTTAAAAATCCGGAAATCCTTGCTCTGATTGTGATGCAAGTATCTCTTTCCATAATTTGGAGTCTTCATAGCTAAGAGACATACTCCTTTCTTGCCATTTTGTAGTAAACATGACAATAGCTTCCTGCTTGGTTATCGTTTTTTGATAAATTTGCGGAATTTGAATATTGTCTTCAACTGAAACAGCCGAATCAAATATTAGACTACGGATAGGCATTGTTGTTGATGAAGTTGCCACTGTCGCAACGAGAAATAATGGAGTCAAACACTGCTCCAAAATTTTAAAATTATGGCTGCTACCTGTTTTATATACAGAATAATCTTCCACAGGATAAGTTGACGAATTCATAGTTAAAGAAACGTTCATGGTTTTACCCCTTCTTCTAACTGAGGAACTAAAGTTTTAAAGTTCTCTTTAATAAGCTCATGTGCTTTTGATATCCAATCAATTAATTTTTCTATACTCCATTGCTCCTCTGGTTGTTCAATATTTTTGTCATTCTGATAAAAAGAGTTTAAATCTAGGATTAAGCCATGATCATTGGAATTAAATTGTACATTTATATCTAGAAATAATCCGGTTTCAACTTTATCTACTTTCCTTACTTGTATAAATTCTGTAATATCAAAACTTTTGTTAGTAAAGGGAGAGGAAAGATTCAAAAACTCAAAAGGATCGGCTATTTTATTAAAACTATTAATATAACGAAGCCCTATTCTGTAAGCATAGCTGATTTTAGCTCCGTGCGTTTGTGCAGAAGACAAAATTTCTTTTATATCGTCTATAAAATCACTAAAATTTGTATATTGTAGATAATTGACACTAATAACATCAGATCCTATTTGAAATAATTTGGACTGATCTTGACCAGAAAAGCGATGACGAACAATACCTGATATTGGTACAAACTCAGGCAATCCAGGAGGCTCTAATTTTTGCGTGAGTGGAAAGTTTACTTTGTGAGACACTGACATTGCGCCAGCAAAAATAGCGTAATCCTCTATAGGGGGAAAACGTATTTCTAATACTACTTCTTGTAATGCCACAGGTTTAGAGACAAATTGAAAATTGTTAACTTAATAGAATTCTACATTTAAACAGCGAACTTTACTATAATTCTTTATTATATTTTATTATATATACAATTGTACTAGTTTACTAACCTGCCACCAACGACAAAGAATTAGTCATTGTACAAAAAATATGGACGGTATTGGACTCGAACCAACGACCCCATCGATGTCAACGATGTACTCTAACCACCTGAGCTAACCGTCCGTAATCATATAGACCATCAATATATCATATAAAATATAATCTGTCAATCCAGCAAGACCAAAATTTTGTCCTACATATATCTAGTCAATTGCACCCGATAGCGATCCTTTTTAGTAACTGCAATTTCCCCAACTTCCAAGCGCCCTTTCCCGCGAATAGCGATTAAATCCCCTGTTTTAACGTGGGAACTGGCTTGAGTGACTTCCTTCCAATTGACACGCACATCATTAGAGTCTATCAAATCCACCATTTTACTGCGGGACATCCCAAACCCAGCCGAAGCCACCGCATCTAACCGCAAAGAAGCCTCCACAGTCGTCATTTCCTTCTTCTTAGGTTCACGGATTTTTAACTCATTAATCTCAATCCGTCGAGTTTTCACCGGCACAGAACGCACCTGTTGTAAACTCATCTCTAAAAATTCTACCAATTCAGGGACAACAATCACCTGCGCCCCTCTTTCCCCCAATACAATCACATCTCCGGTTTTTTCCCGCACAATCCCCGTTCCCAGCATTGCGCCTAAAAAATCCCGGTGATTTGCTGTATCAAACAAGAAATTACCAGCAATTTCTAAAGCCACAATCGCCACTTCAGACTGATCTAATGGTAAATCAGCACGAGCGATCGCTAACCTTTGTCTTTCCGCCTGTGGATATCCACCCCAAGCTACCGAATGCACCTCCGTTAAGCGGCTAAATACCCTTTGAATTTCCGCCAACTCCGGCGGAGACAAAAAATCTGTACATACCACTTCCCAGGTCTTTATAGCTTGATCTGCTTGATCAATTACACGGGCAACAGTATCGCGGTTTTCAACACCTTTTAAAAGTTCTTCTCTAGGTAGCATGGAATTATAGGAGTGACAGGGAGCAGGAGGAGATAGATCCCCGACTTCTTTGAGAAGTCGGGGATCTGGTATCTACTAATTATTTTCCGCATAACCTTGAATATTTTCTGGTTCAAACTGGCGTAAAATGCGAGTAGCTTGACGGGTCAGAGTTTCCGAACCCTGTACCACAATTAAATACTTACCTGCATCTAAACGATTGCGATAGGGTAAAGCATCACCACCACCCTCAAATAAACCCACTCCACCACCTACAAATACGCTACCCATTGCACCACTACCAGCGCCCAGAATGCCGCCAATTACATGATTTCCAATTTCCCCAGCCCAAGCGAAGGTATCTAAACCGGTAATCAAACTGAAGGTAAAACCAGCAAAAAAGCCAAATGGTACTAACCAAATCGCCATTAGCTTAACTTGTTTTTTCGCTTGTTCTTTGGGATCAATTAAACCAAACTCATCAGCACTTTTGTATCCTCTACCAAGAATAGTGCCATTTATGCCTTCTCTTTCTAAAGCTAAATCAGCGGCTTCAGCCTGGATGCGATCTGATAATACAGCAACAAGATAATTCATCAATTTTAAAACTCAGGATTAATGTGACTTTAGCAAATCCAAAGGCTCACAAAAATTATTCACACCTTGTTTAAGAATATAAATTAAAACCGGTGTAGCCAGACTTTTGGGAAAACTCGGTATTGTCCTTAGATGTACTATCATCCCTTGAATTGACTCATTTAACAAGTCTTCTCGATATTCTTGTTCACAAATTACCGCCCGCCATTTTTTGGCTAAAGCATCTAACCAGTCGGAATTGGTTTGTTCTGGTTCTTGTCCAGCCTTAATGGCCAGTATCATTACCGCATCTTCTAAATCTCCATCGCAATCCTCTATCAAGTCTAATGCTTCCATTGCTTGCGGATCATCTGCCAAATGAGAACGAAATTTGGCAATCTCTTGTGATGTAACTGTAGTCATGAGTTTTTGACTAGCCCAGGGTTTGAAAACTATTTTACAGCATTGGGGACTGGGGATTGGTGATTGGTGATTGGTGATTGGTGAAGAATTTCCTCCCCTACCTCCCCTACCTCCCCTACCTCCCCCACCTCCCCTACCTCCCCCACCTCCCCTACCTCCCCCACCTCCCCCACCTCCCCTACCTCCCCCACCTCCCCTACCTCCCCTACCTCCCCTACCTCCCCTACCTCCCCCACCTCCCCTACCTCTTACTTAACTCCTGATTCCTGTAACTGATTCAAACCCCTAGTGGTAACGTATCTTTGTAATTCTGTTAAAGCACGGTTGTAATCTAAAATTGCTTTGACGCGATTACCTTCAGAACGGGTAAGATCATTTAATGCGTTAATTACATCAGTTTGAGTCCCCACACCAGCTTGGAATCTTAACCGCGCTAACCGCAAAGACTCTTTAGCTTGTTCTAAAGCCACATTAGAAGTTTGCACATTTTCTAAGTTTGAAGTCTGGGTAGAGTATGCTTGTTCTACTTGAAAGCGGATTTGGTTGCGCTGTTCAGAAAATTGAGTTTCAGCGATCGCAATATTGGTCTTAGATTGGGCTGCTCTGGCTTTTGCTGCCCCACCATCATATAAACTGAAGGTGGCTTGTACTCCCAAAGAATAACCATCACTCACGCTTGTGTCATCATCAAACTGATCCAACAAGTTATATCTACCCACCAAACTTACCTGGGGACCCAAAGCTGCTAATGCTTGTTTTCTTTGAGCCTCGCTGATATTACGCTGTGCTAAGTTCTGTTGTAGTTCAGGACGATTTTGATAAGCTAAAACGATGCTTTGTTCTAGTGGATGTTGCCATAAACCTGCCAATTTCACAGGATCACCCGCACTAATACTCGCTGATTGGGATAAATTCAACAGTGGTGCTAACTTACGGCGGGCAATTTGTTGTTGAGAAAAGGAACTAGTTAAGTCCTGTTGGGAGTTAGCTAAATTCACCTGCGATCGCAACACATCGAAACGAGTCCCCACACCAGCCCGTTCTAAGGCCACTGCATCCTTCAAACTCGCCTGAGCATTTGTAACCGCTGACTGAGAAATTCTCACATTTTCATCAGCTTGTTGCAAATCATAATATGCCCTAGCCACATTCAGGCGAATTTCCTCAGATTGCCTTTCTACATCTAACTCTTGCACTCGTATCCTTTCTTGCGCCTCTTTAATCGCTGCATTACGTCTACCAGAGGTGTAAAGATCATATCTTATCTGTGCAGTACCGCTAAATACCGTATTAGATGGAGCATCATCTACGGTTAATCCATTATTCCGTTGTCTTTTAACAGCTAGTGTGTCACCAACACTACGACTATTGGTCACATCACCATTCAAATCAACGCTGGGCATTAAAGCCGCTTGAGCTTCACGCAAAACCGACTTACTCCGTTCCAGTTGCAGTACAGACACCTGTAAATCATTATTATTCCGTTTAGCCAGTTCCAGTGCCTGTGACAAACTAATTGGCTGAGTTTCTTGTACCTTCACTTCCTCTGCTTGCGTTGGATATAACAGGGGATTAGGACTGGGATTCAACTCCTTAGGAACATTAGGAAAATCTACAGGTTGACTAGGTGCAGAATTGACATTTTCTGCGGTTGGAGGTGTACTGGGTTCTGTCGTAGTAGGAACAGTTGTTTGTGCTATCAAACTATTATTCTGAGGTAAGCAGGTGTTAGCAGTAAGTAGCAAAGCTGCTTGACTCTTGGGCTGTGATTGTGGACAATTACTAGACTCTAGTAACTTTGATACCTCAACATCACCATTGATCACTTGCTGATCAGAGTTACTTAAACTACCTAACTGAGAATTACTCGCAAACAGTAAATTATTATTTGAATTTGATAAATCAGAAAAACTTACAAATCTACTGTCATATTTTGGAGAACTTTTTTCTCCCTCAGTGCTGAGATAATTGTCAGCCATGATTATAGGTAGACTGGAGTTACCAACAGGCTTGATACTGCCTTGACTAAAATAACTAACAGGTAATAATCCTGGGTTACTATTAACTTTACTTTTAGGCAGTAGGCTATTGTCTGGGAATAAATTTCTACTATCAGTAGAAACCAACACACTAGAAGTAGACTTTAGCTGTAACTCATGCACTTTAATAACAGTAGCCCAAGCGGGCTGGGTTGTTAATACTGCTACTGTTACACCAGGTAAGAAACAATGGAATAATTGCTGTCCTTTCACCGCATCCCCTCACACAAAAAATATTAATTTAGCGGCAGAATACTTGTCTTCAACACAAAATATAGCACGATCTGGAGATTTGGGCAGGAATATCGCACTATAACTCATGTTAGACATCAGAACTCGGTTTGTCTTCAAAACGTTTGACAATCCGAGAAAGTTCTGCCTTTTCGTCTATATTAACGCGCGTAGGCGCACCACTGATAATCCGCTCATAATTACGGAATGAATCTTTAATGTCAGGACCATCTGCCGTAATATTATATTCACGAATGCCCTTATCGTGCCATGAGCCACGCATTTTAAATACGTTAATTGCCCGCGACATTTCTCCCCGAATTTCTACATATTGTAACATCAAAATTGTATCTGTAATCGTGGAAATATGAGAGTCAGTAATGGAATTAGAACCCAGGAATTGGTCTGTAGTATTGGTAAAAAAACCAGTAATTTCTTCTTGTTTAGCATAACCTGTGACACCAATTACAAACTGACGAAAAGCGTTATTGCTAACACCTCTAGCCATTGCAGAAAGTGAATCAATGGCAATACGAGCAGGTTTAAAATGGGAGATTTCTGATTTAATAATTTGTAAGTGGTCTTCTAAACCAGTTGATTCAGGATAGGTACAAATAATTTTCAGTAATCCTTGATGTTCTAATTCTTCAAAATCTATACCCCAAGAATGGGCATTTCGGGAAAGTTGGGCGCGAGATTCTTCATAGGCAAATAATATTGCTCGTTCACCACTAATGCAGCCATCTTGAATAAACTTACTAACTAATAAAGTTTTACCAGTACCTGTAGCTCCTGTGGCTAAAATAATTGAATCTTTAAAGAAACCACCACCACACATTTGATCAAGAACTTTCACTCCAGAAGATACCCGCACATTAGAAGATCGTTGTGTTAAACGCATTGCTCCCAGGGGGAATATATTAACTCCTTCATTGGTAATTGTGAAGGGATATTCACCTTTCATGTGGGTTGTCCCCCGTAACTTGAGAATTTCAATGGTTCGCCGCCGACGTTCTCCTTCTAAAACATTGCGAGAAATTACTACATTATCGGAAACAAATTCTTCGACTCCAAAGGATGCTACTGGTCCATATTCTTCACCCCGTTCAGTGGTAATGATAGTGGTGACATTCAATAGTTTTAGCCTTGCTACTAACCGAAAAATTTCTCGTCGCACTACTCCGACAGCTTCATATTGTTGAAATATGGCTGTCATGGAATCAATGGAAACCCGTTTAGCTTTATATTTACGAATGGCATATTGTAAACGTTCAATCAGGGCAGATAAATCAAAATTACCAACTATGTCTTGACCTTCAGGGTCAGGAGATGCGTCGAGAATAAATAATTTACCTTCATCAATTAACCGTTGTAAATTCCAATCAAAAATATGGGCATTTTTAATAATGTCACTGGGTGATTCTTCAAAGGTAACAAATACTCCGGGTTCATCGAAGTAAGTGATGCCATTATAAAGGAATTGCAGTGATAATAGAGTCTTGCCAGTTCCTGAAGTTCCACTAACTAAAGTAGTTCGACCCACAGGTAAACCGCCATGACTGATATCGTCAAAGCCTTCGATCATTGTGCGAATTTTTTCGACACCAATAGGTATTTTTTTTTTGTTCAGGTTGCTCTTTTTTATTCATGGTTCATCTAATATGGATATTCAACCCAGGTTTTTAAAATCAAGAAAGTTTTTAATTATTTTTAATAACTAAACAAATATACCAAATTGTAGGTAAATAAATTCCCAAATTTCCATCAAAAAGTGGCTAACGCCACAGCTTTACTCAGAATTATTACTTATTGGCTTCTAAATCCTACATTTTGTCTTATTCTTTCCCGTATTCTTCATTCAATTCTTCGTAAAGCAGATCCAACCCAATTAATACTCTTTCCCTATCTGTTAAATCACCAATAATTTTCCGCACAGGAGGCGGCAAAATTTTTGATAGTGTTGGTGTGGCGAGTATTTTATCTTCTTCGGCTAACTGGGGGTTTTTCAGGACATCAATTACTTTTAAAGCATAAACTCCTTGAAATTCTTCATCTAAAATATTTTTGAGTGTTTTCAAAGCCCGCATTGAATTAGGGGTATTTCCTGCTACATATAGCTTGAGAACATAGGTCTTTTTAGCTTCATTCATACAATATCAACTCCTAAAAATATTGAGGTAAAAGATCAAAAGTCACGACACTACATATACACTCAGGTATTAATTTACCATGAATATAAGTGCAACTTCTACTTTGTGGCATTTAAATGATTTTAGCAATAGAACAGCGATAAACTTCGCAAAGATGTGCCAAAATATCTATTAAGGTTAAACGGTAATCCAGTAGCGTTTCATCACTTCTGCCTTCTATTCTTAATTGCTTGGCAAATTCGTCAATAATTTCCATGTGCATTTCTATAATTTGTGGTATGGGAATACTAGTATAAAATAAGGTATTAATAAACTTATCAAGTTTTTCTTGTAATGTTTTGTCACTGATAAAATAATTTATAATAATCTGACGGTAATCTGCTTTCAGTGCTGCTAAAAGTTCCTGTTTTTCGGCAGCGGTCATATCCTGAAAAGTTTGGGTCTTTTTTTGTTTATTAAAAGCCAAGAAATTATTATCTTTATTATCTAATTTTCGATAAGGGTTTTGTGACTGAAAATGGGGCAAATAGTATATCTGACTAGGTATAGGCTGCCAGTAGTATTGAGTTATTATCCCCTCAATGAAATCCCATATCTGAAAAAATAAACCTTTGCCCTTGTTTTTTGCACATGGTTTATCGAGAATTTGTTTTATATTTGTTTGTAAAAGCAATATAGGTAATAACATCTACTGTTTATAGATCATGAATTTTTGAGCGGGAGATACATCGGTCTATAATTAATGATACTTGTCTACTCTAAGTAGGATGACGCATTAAACTCAGGGAGAGTCATGACTGATGGATGGTGTGTATTAGCATATCTAGCGGCAGATAGATTACATTATTTCACTTATTGATAAGATACTTAAACGAACTTAAAGAATTGTCGCATTTTAAATCATTATAATTCCTCAAGGTTCTAAAGCGAATCTTTAGAGCCATAATTATTGTTGTAGTTGTCACTATAAAAAATGATGACTTTCAATACCAGTAGCAAGTTGCTGAAGATAGTTGCTTGCTGAGGATGGAAACTCACACCTTGCACCAGTTAAGAAAAATTATTGGTAATTGGCTGCGAGACAATGGATGTCTATAGCGGAGTGTTACCGAAAGCCATAGCTAAATAGCTAGTTTGAAGAGGTCTGTCAATTGTAACCAGAATCGCCGATAGCGTGGCGTAGCCATTCTAAATATTCTTGGAGGATATTGCTTCAGGCTTGAAGACCATCTAAACCAAGTGCTGATGGTGATGCCGGAGTTGATCACAAGAAGAAAGACCACTGAGGACTTATTTTAATGCTACAGTACCCACTTTATGAATTTATAGCACCTGTGCCAATGTGCTGGGAAACAAATACTCTGGCAGCAGCGTTGGATATTTTTGTTAAAGAACAGAGCGATCGCTTGGTAATAGTCAATTCCCAACAACGTCCAATTGGTGTATTGTATTCTGCTCAATTACTGCCACAATTCTTAGCAGCGGATGCTAATAATAACCTCTTAAATTTGCAACAACCACTCTCACAGGTGGATGAATCCCTCATAGAAGCAATACAGACCATACCAGCAGCAGCAAATCTGGAAAAATTCAGTTTGGTTCTCAAGGATCAAGAAACCCAACAACAAAGTAACTTAGATTGGGTGCTAGTTGATTCAGATGGTAAATATTTGGGAATCCTAAATACTTTACGCCTATTAACATTGTTAGCTCAGGAGAAAATTCCCCTTAACTCAACCAAAAAAGAAGAAAGTCATGAGTATGCGACAAATACTAAAACTTCTCAACACCAAAAAAACATCGAGCATACAGCTAATAAACGCCAGCCCAAAATACACAAATCCATAGTCCACTTATTGGCTAAATTACCCTGGCCAATGATGTTACAGACTAGTCAAGGCGAAGTAGTTACGCAAAATATCGCTTGGCGGCAACAACTAGGAGCATTAAAAGACCCTGAAGGCATTAGAAAACAGGTAGAGACTATACTTACTCCCAAATATATTTATGCCAATCCTCAAGAAAATCAGAAAACCGATCCTTTCACGACCCATAGACAAAGAACCTCACCATCAACTTTCACTTTTGTACAAGAATCACCTCTACCCGTAAATGAGGCTGCCAACCACTGCGTTTTAGATACACAATTGGGTATTTGTACTTGTGTGGTTGAAATTAAAACTGGTCAGGAACGAGTGTGGCAGTTTGCTAAAATTCCTTTAGACAGTAACGAGTTGAAAATTTGGGTTTCTGAGTCAGAAGTACCAGAAATTACGGAAGAACTATGGTTAATATTAGCCACCGACGTAACAGAACAACAACAACTGTGTAAGGAATTAGCAGCAAAAAATGCTGATTTAATTCAACTTAATCGCTTAAAAGATGAATTTTTAGCTTGCATTAGTCATGAACTAAAAACACCACTAACGGCAGTTTTGGGACTATCTCGCCTTTTGGCAGATCAACAGTTGGGACAATTAAATGAGCGTCAAGCCCGTTATGCTGGACTAATTCATCAAAGTGGCAGACATTTGATGAGTGTGGTGAATGATATTTTAGATTTAACGCGAATGGAAACGGGACAGATGGAACTCACCCTCAATCCAGTCCAAATTCAAGTAGTATGTGAAAGGGCTTTTTCAGACGTTAAAAACATTCATCATCAAACTAACAAAGCTAAACCAGTATCCCCACCAGACAATCAAACTTTATCTAATCACCAATTTAGCCTAGCCATTGAACCAGGTTTAGAAGAAATGGTGGCAGATGAATTACGCTTGCGACAGATGTTAGTACATTTACTTTCCAATGCCTTTAAATTCACAGAAATATCTGGGGAAATTGGCTTACGGGTAAGCCGTTGGGAAGGCTGGATTGCTTTTACTGTTTGGGATACAGGAATTGGTATTCCTGAACAACAACAACATTTAATCTTTCAAAAATTCCAGCAATTAGAAAATCCTCTCACTCGTCAGTTTGAAGGAACGGGTTTAGGATTAGTATTAACTAGAGCTTTAGCTCGTTTGCATGGTGGAGATGTCAGTTTCTTATCTCGTGAGGGTAAAGGCAGTCAGTTTACGCTGCTTTTACCTCCCAATCCACCAAAGGCTAGTTTTAATGAGTCCGAAGATATAGTTCCTAAGATAGAAGTAGGCAATGACATTAATTCTTCCCCTCAAAATATCAATAGTTCTTCCCAAAGATTGATTTTAGTAGTGGAAGCAGTAGCTCAATATATTGAGGAATTAACTGAACAACTCAAAGGTTTAGGGTATCGTGTTGTTATTGCTAGATCAGGAACAGAGGCACTAGAAAAAGCTCGTCGCTTACAACCAAAGGCGATATTTTTAAATCCTTTACTGCCTTTACTTTCTGGCTGGGATCTGATGACTTTACTGAAATATGATGTTTTAACTCGTCATATTCATGTTATTGTCACAGCCACAGCGGCAGAAAAAGAGCAAGCATTTACTAAACAAGCTGATGGTTTTTTGAGTTTACCAATTAAGCATCAACCATTGGCATCATTATTAGAAAAAATATCAATAACGAACGAATTTCAGCATTCAGGACTGGAAAATAATAGTATCAATTCTCAAAATATTCCTTTGCGAATTCTTAGGTTAGTACACCCAGAATTGGAGGTAATTAATCTCTATCCTTCTCTGCGAGAACATCGGGTGATTGAAGTAGATGATCTAGATCAAGCAGATTTGTTAGCGCGAGTTTGGCAGTTTGATGTAATTTTGCTAGATATGGGGATTTCTACTGCTCGCACTTATCTACAACAATTAAATAAACACCAAAGGTTGGCGACATTACCATTGGTAACTTGTGATGTTGCGACTACTTTAGCTGCTTCTCAAATACCAGGATTGTCTGTATTTCCTTGTTTAAGTCCTTTGACTCATGAAGATAATAATCAAAATTATCAACAAGGTGCTTTGTCATCTGTATTACAAATTGCTGCTGGTATTTGTTGCCCAATAAATATTTTAGTGGTAGATATAAATATGCTGAGTGATTTACCCAAATCAAAACGCAAACCAATTAAGGATGATCAGTCAGTCAAAAATTATTTTCTCAATTTTGAAGATGAGCAAATTAATCGGGGATATGAGTGGTTTCAAGCTTTAATTCAATACTTACAAACTGCTGGTTTTAGAGCTTCTATTGCCAGTTGTTGGTCGGAAGTTGTCCAACAAGTTAGCCATAAAAGTGTTGATTTACTGTTAATTTGCTTGCATGAAACGGCAATTAATAAGGAAGTACAAAAAGCTATTGAATCATTGGGGAATTTACAGTTGAATTTGCCACCAATTTTGGTACTTGACCAAAAATTAAATGAACCTAATTATGGAAATGCGGCAAAATCTCGGAAACAAAGATATACATCTTCTGTGGAAACTGCGGTTCGAGGAATTGCTACCCAAATACTACCTCGTTCTATCTCAATGGAAGAGTTATTAATTCAGATCAATCAATCTTTGACAAATTAGACTATGATTTATTTGATTCATTTGATTCATTTGATTTATTTGATTGTGACGATGACAATAATCAATCATCACATAAATCACATCAATCAAAAAAATCATAGTTTAAGACAGGTTGATATTTTCTGGTTTGGCTGTTTTCAAAGGAATGCGAATAAGATGATAAGCACCTTTGGTGGCTAGACTTTTATAGTTATCGGGTGGTAAGTCCATTTCTTGAAATTTTCCCTGTTCAACTAAGAGTAATAATGATGGTGGTTTAGTTGGTTGGGATGCTTGCTTTTGAATATATTCAAGAGCTTGTTGAGCAAATTTGATGTAATTAACATTTTTGTGCGTGTAGAAAGTCACGGTAGGTTTTTTGAATCCAACCATAATTAATTCTTCATTGGGTTGTTTTGATTCAATAATGAGGGCGGATAATTCTCTGAGAGGAAGTTGACGCTGTTGATCCATGATGGAAACAGCAGGTATTAAAACGATGGCAATAAAAGCGATAAATCCTAATAAATTAATCGTGATGATCTGCTGGTAACGGTGAGTTAAGATGAGGATGGCGGTAGTGATTGTAGATAGTAACCAAATTATGCCTCCAAATTTGAGAATTCCTGATCTTTCCATTTGTACATATAATTCAGGAGCAGCGGGATCAGGTCCAGCAATTTGGGTAAGATTGAAAAGTGCGATCGCCAGAATAGTTAAAAATCCTACGTTTATCCAAGCACTGATGCGTAAAAATTTGGGAGGCGTTGGTGTAATAGTAGGTGAACTGGGGAAAAGATCACTCCAAAATAATGCCACAAGAATCGCCGCTGCTGGCATTAAGGGTAATACATAGCTGGGCAGTTTGGTTACGGAAATTGTGAAAAATCCAAACACACCCAGAAACCATATACAGGTAAATAAACCTAGTTGTTGGGAGCGTTCTTGGTTTAACCAATGCGATCGCTGCAAAAGATTGAATCTAACTAGAGCCGCAGGAATGTACACTGAATAAGGTGCAAACCCCAATAAAACGACTAAAAAGTAAAAATACCAAGGGGCTGAATGACCATTAACGACTTCGGTGAAACGGTCTATATTGTGATAGATAAAAAAGGCATTAATAAAATTCCAGCCGTTACGCCAAGTTACTAAAACATACCAAGGAAGTGATAGCAATAAAACGATCCCCATGCCCAAAAACGGCTGCATTTCCCGCCACAGTTCCCGAAATTTCCCGACATATACGGCAAAAGCAATCATAATCAGTCCTGGTAAAACAATACCTACCGGACCCTTAGTTAATATTGCCCCAGCAATTAACACATAACAAGCTAAATACCATTTATTCGGAAGTCGCCAATTAGCAATGACTATTGAGGAATGATTTTGAGCATATCCCAAATAGAAGCATAATAATGTTGAACCGATACAGCCGTTGAGTAACATATCGGAAACGCCGGTTCTCCCCCAAACAATCATTTCTGCGTTGAGTGCCATTAAAGCTGCGGCAATGGCGGCAGTAAAGTAACGTCTGGGTAAGTTGGTAACTTGTGCCAATTCGTCTTTTTTGGCAAAATACCATTGCACAGTATAAAATGCCAAAGCAATTACACCCATTGCTGCCAATGCTGAAGGGATACGAGCAGCCCACTCGTTTACTCCCATAATAGAGTAGGCGATCGCCTGACACCAATAAATCAAAGCAGGTTTATCAAAGCGAGTTTCACCATTAAAAAACGGCGTAATCCAATCACCAGTTAGCAGCATTTGCCGGGAAGCTTCAGCAAACAGCGGCTCAGTTTCATCAATCAAGCCCACATTCCCCAAATTCCAGCCAAAAGCTATCCAACCAATCACCAACAACCACAGAGACGAAACAGCTACAAGCATGACTGGACGCTGTTGTAAATTATTCAACCACTTATCAACCACTTTATCGGTGACACTCAATTTTATACTCATGAATTCATACTTAGAGACACGGTAATCATGTCCTTACCAATACACAACAGTTTACAATTCAAAATGCCTCTTTCGAGGAGCTTTACTATCAAAATTCAAACAACTCCTTCTTACTTCTTCTTCCTCCTGATAGCGCAGCGTGGCGTTAGCCATACTCCTGAATGGGCGCAGGGACTGCGCCCCTACCTCCTGATAGCGTGGCGTTAGCCATACTCCTGACTCCTCCCATATCACCTATTTTCTAACACCAATTGCCATTCTTGAGTTTGCGGATTCCATTGTGGAGAAGAAGTTTCTCCCACAACATAGGGACCCCAGTAGCGTCGAGAACCATCTTGGGCAAAAGCCACCAAAATATCACCTTTCTCTAGCTTTAAATTACCTTGAGGTAAAGATAAAATTAACCCGTTCTCATTTCCTTCTTGGGGAGCAAAATCCCAATGAGCCGGAATACCAGATTTATTTTTATTGGCAGTGGCACTTTTTCGAGATGATTGTCTGGCTAATAATGCTAGACGTACAGGTTGAGTAGTTTTGTTGCTCATGCGAAGTGATCCAGCAGTCTTGGTTTTACTATCCGAATCAAACCGATAGGCTACAACTGTAGAGTGATTTTTCTGTGAACTTGATTCTACTGATTCACTTGGTGTATTATCTAAATTGATTGCATCAGCACTATTGACCGTGTTTGTAACTATAGGTGAATTTTTTTCTGGATTTGTAGACTCCAAGGATATCCTCATATCTAAGCATCCAGTTACGATCCCCATAAATCCTAATACAGAAAAACCGATAATGAAGTTACGATACCGATAGAGGAAGTTTTTCATAATGATATAGATTTAGAAATAAGATTTTTTGTCAGCTAAACCCAAATGATTGGTGATTATTTTTGTTCACTGTTCCCCTCTTCATGCAAAATACTCGTCTGAACAACCTATTAGAAACAATTTATAGAAGCTTGAGTGAATGGTTTCTCAATCCTTGGCGACGGTTATCATTACTACTAATTAGTTTTTTGTTTGGTTTTTTTCTGGGATCAGCAGTATCAACAACCGCTGGACAGAAGGCAGAATTAGACATCGTAGTAGCTGGATTTTTAGTGCTATTAACTGAAATTACCAGTAGGATATTTTACAGTCGCAGTTTTTTTTCTCGCCAAGCATTTTGGGTAGAAACACTCAACTATCTCAAGGTTGGTTTCATCTACAGTCTATTTCTAGAAGCCTTGAAACTGGGTTCGTAATTTTATGAATAGCGAATGGTTGAGTAAGATTTTGACAACGGACACATCTTGGCAAGTATTAGCACAAGCCGCAGCATTGGCAGATCCTTTGCGAGCTAAGGTGTTTAATGTTACTTCTGATCATGTGGCTGAAATTATGGAAAACAGAGGGGATTTACTGAAGTTAGTTTTCCCTGATTTTAGTCAATTTTGTCAAACTAGCCTAAAAACTGATCCTCAAGGAATGTTGCAGGTATTGTGGGATGTGTGGCTACCTTTGGGAATGAAAATTGCAGCACAGCATCAAGAGTCGGGGAAACCTTTTATCCAGGGAATTTTAGGCGCACAAGGCACGGGTAAAACTACAATGTCCCACATACTGGGTTTGATTCTCCAGCATTTGGGATACAGGACGTTAAGTTTTTCTTTGGACGACTTATACAAAACTTATAGCGATCGCTTGGTTTTAATGCAGCAAGATTCCCGGTTAGTTTGGCGTGGTCCGCCCGGAACCCACGATATTCATCTAGGTTTAAGTCTACTCGATCAGATTCACCAAAGCAAGAGTCCTGTTATAGTTCCTAGATTTGATAAATCCGCTCATGGGGGTGCAGGCGATCGCACTACTTCTGAGATTATCACAAATCCTATAGATATTGTTCTGTTTGAAGGCTGGTTTGTAGGCGTAAAACCAATTCCTCCTAAAGTGTTATTAACTCCACCACCACCTATTCTTACAGACGTAGATAAACAATTTGCCTCTGATATGAATCATCAACTGAAAAGTTATTTACCACTATGGGAAAAATTAGATAGTTTAATAGTTCTTTATCCCACAGATTACCGTTATTCTTTAGCATGGCGCAAGCAAGCCGAAAGACAAATGATTGCTGCTGGTAAATCAGGAATGACTGACGCAGAAATAGAAGAATTTGTGAATTATTTTTGGCGTTCTTTACATCCAGAATTATTCATTAATCCTTTAATTCAATCGTTATCTGTTGATTTAGTAATTGAAATTAATGCTGATCATAGTTTTGGGAAAATTAGAAAAGCTATCTGAGATTATTAAATTCATCTTCTGTAATTTCCAATTGGTTAAGAATTTCCTGGAATAGCCAACCGCCGATTTCAGCATTTCCATGAATAGGAATAGTTGTTGCGCGACCATCGGGATGCTTCCAGCGAGCATGACTACCTTTTTGACGAATTTTCTCAAAGCCTAATTTTGTGGCAACTTTTTCTAAAGTTTTGGCTTTAGCTGGCATAAGCAATAGTTACCTCAATATCATTAGGCAAGGATTTACCAGCCTCTAAATATTCTGCTGATATCATTTCAAAAACATGGTTTAACTCTGAACGAGCTTCTTCATGGGTTTTTCCCCACGCATGACATCCTTTAATGGCTGGAACGTAAGCAACAAATGTTCCATTATCATCGGGGCGTAAAATAATTGTATAGTCAATTAGTTTTTTGTTTATCATATTCTTTCCTGTTAAATACTTGTGATTAAAAAGGCAAATTTCCTGACTCATGGGCGAGGAAACCCCGCCCCTACTGACAAACTACTTTCCTGTTTGCAGTGTTTCCACTAAATCATAAAAAGGTTGCCAATTATCATCTTCAGTGATTCTTTCCCAAACAGACTCAATTACAGGTCTTAATAAAGCTGTTTTTGGATTAGATTCAGCTAGAGTTTTACCAATTTTATCCATTTGATCAAGATCAAAATGATTGAGAATTTTATGATAAAGAAAAGACCAATTATCAAAAGTTGCTGATGTTCCTAATGTGGGAATAATTTCTGAACCATCCATCACCAAAGCGGGATCATATCGCCATTTACTAGAAAAGGTAGCCGCTATATCAGCAAAGAATTGATGATAACCAACTTGACTATCATGCAAAAAGGTAATAGTTAACCGCAGAAATTCATCAGCTTCCTCTAATTGTAAATTTTCAAAACCCAATTTTCTCAACATTAAAGCTCGATATTCAGCTTGGTAATATTCAGCAAACTTAGATAAAGCAATACCCAAATCACCTTGATCAATTATCGCCTTTAAAGGTTCTTGCAAAAGTTCTAAATTCAACTTGCAAATCCCTGGTTGTTGACTATAACAATAACGTTTATAATAATCAAAATATGCCGCTGTAAATTGGAGATCGTAAGTAGGAATGAAGGCATAGGGTCCATAGTCAAAACTTTCTCCAGTAATTGACATATTATCAGTATTTAGAACTGCATGACAAAAACCCGCTGCCATCCATTGAGCTACTAATTCAGCGACGCGCCGCACTAATTCAGCATAAAATAAAGCATACTTATCATTTTCAGTCTGTAAATAGGGATAATACTGTTCAATGACATGATCTAACAATTTTTGAGTTAAATCAGGTCTTTTGAAATAGTTTAATCGTTCAAAAGTACCAAAACGGATATGAGATTTACTCATGCGAATCATGACAGAAGAACGAGTTGGAGAAGGTTCATCACCGCGCCACAGTCCTAAACCGGTCTCAATCATACTGAGACAGCGAGAAGTGCGAACACCTAAACGATGAAGTGCTTCAGCGGCAAGAACTTCCCGCACCCCTCCTTTAAGTGTTAACATTCCGTCACCACCGCGAGAGTAGGGGGTTCTTCCCGAACCTTTTGTGCCAAAATCGTATAATTCCCCATCAATACCCCGCACTTGTCCATAGAGAAAGCCTCTACCGTCACCTAATTGGGAGTTATATTGTCCAAATTGATAACCGTGATAACGTAGTGCTAACAGCGGTTCTCTTCCCTCAAATTTACCAAAAGCGTTAATAAAATCTTCGTCTTTAACTACTTGAGGATCAACTCCTAAGCGTGGCAGTAGTGCGTCATTGCGCCAGCGTAACATAAGTTGGGGAAATTCCTCGGCTACAACTTGATCATAGTAATCATCACCTAGAGATTCTAAGGCTGATTCATAGTTGAGGGTAAGTAAAGGATTAGTAGAATGGGTGTGATTGGGAGTTTCATCCAGAGCCATAAAAATTACGCTTAATGTGATATCTCTTTAATAATAGACAAAAAAGCTTACGATCTTTTTATTTATACTGAAAACGGTTAATAGTTTAACCAAATATGAAACCCCTCTCCAAACCTCTCCCCGCAACGGGGAGAGGCTTTGAACTTGTTCTTTGTATGATAAAAAAGTCCAGCTTCTAGCCGTTTTGAGTATAGGGTTTGCTGATAGCGTAGCGTGGCGTAAGCCATAAAATTTGTCTATGAGGGCAGGGAACAGGGAATCTGACTTTTCCTGTTACAGCACTTCCTGATGTTATGAGGTCTAGTTTTTTATCGCCAAACAAGTAGGGGCGCAGGGTCTGCGCCCTCTATTGTATTTCATTAGATCGGGAATTGTTGTAAGTCTCGAAACATCCAAATAATCAGGGTTTTGGAATAAAGCCCTATTCTCAATAAATGATCTTTAATGAGAATAATCAGCGAAAAAATAGGACTTTGGGACATGGGTTATAATGAGCGGTCGCTCAACTGGAAAGATAACGGGAAAAGTCAGAAGCCTATCAACGCTACCTACAATCTATGGGCGTTAAGATTAAAATTACAAGATGATTAAGTTAATCAAATTAAACAGATAAATTAATGCGTAAACAAGTTATCGAATATACATCTCCACTAGATGCGTTGATTGCCCTTACCAAACAGTTAAATGTTTATGAAATCAAGTACCAAATGAGTTCAGAAGATTTTTTTGCCAAATATAGCCAAGGAGAAACTTCTGATGATGAAGTGTTTGTCGAATGGGCAGGAAATTATCAGCATTATCTAGCTTTACACCAAGAAATAACCAGCAAACTCCAAGATGTCGCGTAAACTTATCCAAGCGTATTTAGATGAAACTGAGGAACTTTTACTCAATTGCTCTAATGCATACATTGAGGAATATAGTGCAGTCATTTTAACGACAGAGCGGGCTAATCTCCGCATTAGGATACGTTTTGCAATTAGATATTTACTAGCAGTCAGTGAAGCCTTTGTTGTTGTAGATAATCAGATTAAATATATTGATTACCGCTATCACTTTCAAGATGAGCAAAATAGTCTGATTTTTCGTTATGACAGTACACCACACTTTCCCAACTTGCCTAGTTTCCCCCACCATAAACATTTTTTTGACAATGTAATTGCTTGCGAAAAACCACATATAGCTGATGTTCTACAAGAAGTGATGGATTTTTTAAAGTAGCTTATAAAAATTATTTATCTTCTTGAGAATGATAAATAAAAAATTAGATCCCCGACTTCTTCAAGAAGTCGGGGATCTAAGGATTACAATATTCACATAAACTAGGATCAGCAAATTCTTGATTGTTAGGAAATAATTGTTGTTGGCTAAAATTGCATTTTTGACATTGAAAAATCACTGTTTTAATTAATGAAGTTGGCTGATGACAAAGTTCACAAGGTAGTCCAGGTATTTTTTGATTAATCATAAAACCAGGAGTATTGCATTGGGGACATAAACTATTAATTTCATTAATTAAGTCTTGAGTAGCGAGAGAAATATTTTTCATCCTGGTAGGATTATACATTGATCTCATATCTGTTTCTATATTAAATTTATTATCAGATGTGTTTTTTATGGCAGTTTCTACGGAATTGATTAGGTTTTCTTTGCTGGTAATACCTTTAATAAATTCTGTTGTTCCTGTGGATATATTATCAAATGAAATTACTAACCCATGTTCAGGAAAACCTACTTTCTTTCCAAATTCTTCAGCTTCTTCTAAACTAGATATAATCTGATGATTAAAATTAGTTTCCATAGAAAATACTTCACCAATAATTTCTAAATCATTTTCTTGATCCAGAAAAATAATGATTTCTCGGTTAGCATAAATATAGGGAATTAGGGGATGAGGTGCAAAACTTCCTTCACTAGCGATGGCTATTTTTTCATCATACATTTCCAAGGCTTTTTTAGCTTTTAATCTAGCAGTAACAACCTGTGTATCTGGACGTTTTATTTCTCTAGTAAAAGTCCCAAAAATATCAGTATTTAAGCCTTGAGGAACTATCAAATTAATTCCTAAATGTTCTTTCAATAAAGGAAAAATCACTTTTTCTTTATTGTGCATTGTCGCCAAAATAGCCATGCGATTATTATATATTGACATAATTTATTTCTCCATAATTATCTTCAGATCCCCGACTTCTTGGAGAAGTCGGGGATCTGGTGTATTATAAATGCGATCGCCAGTGGGGATTTGTCAAACTTGTAAAAATATGATCTTCCCATTTACCATTAATCATTAAATAATCTCTAGCATATCCTTCAACTACAAAACCAGCCCTTTTAAGAACATTACCACTGCGGCGATTATGGGGCATATAATTAGCCATAATGCGGTGCAGATTTAATTCTTGGAAAACATACTTAGTGGAAATAGACAAGGCTTCTGTCATGTAACCATAACCTTGTGCTGATTCTGCTAAACTGTATCCTAATTGACAAAATTGAGCAGCACTATAGACAAAGCTGCTAAAATTAGCTGTTCCCATAACTTTTCTAGGCTGGTGTTTCCGATAAATAAATAGTTTTAATGAATAGTTGTTCACAAATTCCCAGAAACTCGTTTCTACTTGATACTCCCAATAATCGTCAGTAAAAAAATTTTCATCCCATTTAGGATAAAATGGCGTAAGATATTCTTTATTCTCCGTAAAATATTTGAGTATGTAAGGAATATCCTCCATCACTGCCATTCTTAATATTAGGCGATCGCTTGTCAGAATTGGTGGCTCTGATGTCATATCCTCAAATTTAAATATTTTGTATCAGCTATACTAATTTGAACATTAAACCAAAAGACTGCAAAAAGGATAATTACGGTGGGAATACGCTACAATTGGCAACCAACAGAGATATTGACAATATATAATACACCATTTCTAGAGCTAATTTATCAAGCTGCTACAGTGCATCGTCAATATCACAAACCTGAACAAATACAAGTTTGTAAACTTATCTCCATTAAAACTGGTGCTTGTCCAGAAGATTGCGGTTACTGCGCTCAATCTTCTCGCTACAAAACCGAGGTAAAACCCGAAGCACTGTTAGAAAAAGAAACGGTGATAAATATTGCCAAAACAGCTAAAGAAAGCGGTGTAAGTCGCGTTTGTATGGGTGCTGCTTGGCGAGAAGTTCGGGATAATTCCCAATTTGAAGAAGTCCTGGATATGGTCAAGGATGTAACTGGGATGGGTTTAGAGGTATGCTGTACCTTGGGAATGTTGACAGAAAATCAAGCCAAGCGGTTAGAGGATGCGGGATTATATGCTTATAACCATAATCTTGACACCTCAGAGGAATACTACAGCACTGTAATTACAACTCGAACTTATAGCGATCGCCTGAATACAATTGCCAATGTTCGCCAAACTAATGTTACCGTATGTTCGGGCGGTATTCTCGGTTTAGGGGAAAATGTGAGCGATCGAGTCGGAATGTTACATACTCTCTCAAATTTACAACCTCACCCCGAATCTGTACCCATCAATATTCTTTCCCAAGTTACCGGTACACCTTTGGAAAATCAACCCGATGTCCTCATTTGGGATGTAGTGCGGATGATTGCGACTGCTAGAATTATTATGCCTAAATCTGACGTGAGACTAAGCGCAGGTAGGGCGAGACTTTCTCAAATAGAACAAGCTTTATGCTTCATGGCTGGTGCAAATTCCATCTTCTCCAGCGATGATAATAAAATGTTGACGGTGACAACTCCCTGTCCTGATTATGACGCAGACAAAGAAATGTTGAACTTGCTAGGTTTGGAAATGCGTCCCCCATTTCAAAAGCAGGAAAAAACACCTAATGCAGTGATGATATAACAATTGAAAATTACCTCTCCCTGACTGGGCTATCGTGTACACACAAGTTAAATTACCCCCCTTAATCCCCCCTTATAAAGGGGGGAAACCGGAAAAATTAGTTCCCTCCCCTTTGCAAGGGGAGGGTTAGGGTGGGGTAATTTGAGGAATAATGGTGTTCGATAACTTGTGTGTACACGGTAGCCCTGAATGGGAGAGGACTCGAATATGCTAGAATTCAGGATGAACTTTAAGCAGGTGATGAAGATGACACAATCCACACCCCAAAGAGTTGTCCGTCGTGGTCGAGTATTTCCCGAAATTCAGTGGACTGATGAACAAAAAGCTCAGGAAAAAGCTAGAAGACAGGCTTTTTCTGATCGTTGTTGGGTAATTTTTGAGCGTTTAAAACCAGAAATATTAGATAAATATTCTGGTTGGTATATTGCTATTGAACCTGATAGTGGTCATTATTTTATTGATCAAGATAAGGAAGTAGCCAGTAAAATGGCCAGAGAAAAGTATCCTCATGTCATTCATCATATTTATGGCATTAATGAAACGGGAGTTAGTGGCAGAATATGATTGAGGGCAGATTTGGAGAAAATGGACAAATTTATTTGGAAATTGATTTAATTGGTGGGGATAATTTCAGTTTTCCTGTAGAAACAATGTTAGACACAGGATTTACTGAGTTTTTGGCTATGAATAAACAAGATATAGAAAGTCTTGATTGGCTTTTTTTAGGTCAAGATAAATTAAAAACTGCTCAAGGAGAAACTGATTTTGATGTTTATCATGGTAGGGTGATTATAGATAATCAAGAGTGGGAAATTCCTGTATTTGCTGGAGATGAAATACAGGAAATTTTACTGGGTTCTCGATGGTTGAAGTTGTTTGTTTTAGTTGCTAACTATGGTGAGGATAGGGTAAGTTTAGAGTTAATTTAATTGTTTTTTTTATTAAAAATAAAGTGGGTTGCGGGTTGTATCTAGAACGAAATAGCCCTGGCTGGTAATTGACAGAACATTTGGTCTTTATTCCAAATTTTAGGGCTAGGATGCCTAAAAAGACAATATAATTAGATTTAGGGACTTCC
>NZ_VILC01000043.1:0-5387 GCF_009712065.1 Aphanizomenon sp. UHCC 0183
TCGCAATGACTGTAAATATTTTTGTCCAATTACTTATCATGGCAAGTTAGTGAGAGAAATTTTTAATTTCACAAGAAACCAAATCATGATAGAAAACAATTATGATTAAAAAATCTATCTGAGGGAATATTTTATAATTTGTGTTTGTATGATATTTAACCCCGTGTTGTTAAAAAAATGTAGGTTGGGTTGACCCAGGGAAACCCAACAAAATTCTGAATTATACCGAGTTAAGATTCCTCCTGACTCCTAACCTTAGTCTAGTACCGCAGGACGTAAATAAACCAACTATCCTCAATCGTCAAAAAGCTTGCTCAATATTACTTTTGACCTTTGACTTTTGACTTTTGACTTCCGCTTTGCGGTACTAGTCACCATTCCCAAACCGCTTGATTAGATCTTCAGGACGGAGATTAGAAATAAATTCACGGAAAGCTTCCTGTTCAGCCTCATCAGCATCACGATCTACGGGAATAGAAGCATCAGCTACTACTTCTTCCATAACCCAGATAGGAGTATTTGTACGGAGAGCTATAGCGATCGCATCACTCGGACGAGCATCAATTTCTTTTTTGACATCCCCTTGCTGAAGAATCAACGCCGCATAAAAAGTATCTTTCTGCAAGGTATGAATAATAACTTTATCTAAAGTCATATTCCATGTTTCTAACATATTCACAATCAAATCGTGGGTTAAAGGTCGAGGCGGCTTTTGATTTTCCATTGCCCCCATAATTGCTCTTGCCTGTTCTTGACCTATATAAATAGGCAAAGCGCGACGATCTGAACCATCCTTCAAAAGTACAATTGGGCTGCGGGTGATTGCATCTAATGCTATACCAGCGACTTTCATTTCTATCATTGGTTCAGCCTCTAAAGTTCTTTAATCGCCTGGAAATTTGTAACAGATAATACACTCTTCATCAAATTAAAAATTAAGAATTAAAAATTAAAAAAAGCAGACTAAACCAGCTTTTTAGGAATTTTTAATGGTTATTTGACTGTTACTGTGGTGTACTAACAATTAGGTATAAATAAACTAATTTCACACCATCTTAACAACTAATTTATTTATCCTTCATATTTTATCCTTCTTTAATCCTCCGATTCAAGTATGCCTGGGGATTGATGTTAATATGTTAATATTCATTTACCAGAATTGGGAAAGAAATTAAAATGGGAAAGCTTTACATTTTTTCCCAGAATTATTAGTTAATTTCCGCCAAAATTAGGGAATAAATAAAATTAGTTTTGGAAAAGCTGTGTTTACAGGATTAATTCAAGGTTTGGGAACGATAAAACCCGTAATGGGAGATCTGTGGCAGATTAGTTATCTAAATCAGTCAAAGATGATCATTCAGGACTTAGCCTATGGTGATAGTGTGGCGGTAGATGGCGTGTGTCTAACAGTTGAAGAAATCTTAAAAGATGGGTTTATTGCCACCGCTTCGCCGGAAACCCTCCGCCGCACTACATTGGGTAAAGAAGAAACTCAACAAAGATCCGTCAACTTAGAACCGTCCCTGCGGGTAGGTGGTAAAGTCGGCGGTCATTTTGTCATGGGTCATGTAGATGGAATTGGTCAGTTAATCACATCTGAACAAACAGCTAGTTCTTGGGAAATGACCTTTGTTGCCCCAGAAGCGATCGCTCGTTATATAGTTCCTAAAGGTAGCATTGCTATCAATGGTATCAGCCTCACCATCGCTGCATACAAATCAGAATCATCTCAATTTACAGTCGCCGTCATTCCCCTGACCTACAGCGAAACCAATCTCAGTCATTTAGTACCAGGGAGTTGGGTAAATTTAGAAGGAGACATCCTGGGTAAATACGTAGAAAAATTCCTAACTCCTGGAAATAATCACCATCAACAAGAGGAAATTACAACCGCATTCCTAGCAGAAAACGGATATTTGTAGGAGTCAGGAGGTAGGGGCGCAGGGCCTGCGCCCATTCAAGAGAATGAAGAATGAAGAATGAAGAATGAAGAATGAAGAATTAAGAATTAAGAATGAAATTTCTCCCCTACTCCCCCACTCCCGCCTAATTACCGAGCCTGGGCCGTTTTCACCCCTGCTGTAGCTTCTACCAACTGGCTGAGACCACCTTGTAATTGCACACCTGGGTCAACAGCCACCCATCCATTTTGGGTGAGGTGACGGACTTCAAAGTGTAAGTGGGGTCCTGTAGAATTGCCAGTGCTACCAACTCGACCAATCACAGTTCCTGGTTCTACCCATTGTCCAGGTTGAACAAAGATTTCTGACATATGCCCGTAGAGACTTTGTTGAGCAGAACTGTGATTAATGACTACAGCTAAACCATAACCACCTAACCAGTTAGCTGATTCTACCTGACCTTTAGCCGCTGCTAAAATTGGTGTTCCTGTGGGCGCACCTAAATCTGTCCCCGCGTGAAAACGGCGATCGCCCGTGATAGGATGAACACGCCAGCCAAATAAAGATGTAATTGGTGCAGCCACCGACAGCGGGAAAACTATTCCCGAACCGCCACCAGCGCCACGATAAGCCAGTGTATTAGTATAAGGAACTTCCGGCAAAACTGATGCCAAAGAGAAGTCATAAGACACCATACTCGGACGAGGAGCAACATTACCCTCTATCATTGGCGCAGGTAAACTACCTACCTGGGGAGCAATAGGGGTAGAACTAACCTTTGTCGTGCTAAATTCACTAGGACTAGGAATAAAGCTATTAGCATGATAGGCAGCCTTGGTATGACTGCTGGTATTACTTCTGGAAATCCGCCAATTATTTTGATTTTGAGGCTGACTGATTTTGCTAACACTACTAGCCACAGCCTCAGTCACATTCTCACTTTGATTACTGTTGGCAGTTATAGTTTTCCAGCCTACTTGTTTCTGCCTAGAGGCAGTCACTACTTTCGCCACTTCACTTTTCTTCAGCCAAGTCGGTGATGATTCTTGAGACTTAGCCACAGCAGGAGTTTGTGTAGATTTAGCGCAAGTGGTAGACACCGTTGCCCCACAACCGCTAGAACGTTCTGTTACTACTACAGAACTAGGCGGTGCATAGTTACTTTCACCTACATTTTTATACTCATTCGTGTCAATATAAGCGTTGTTGTAATCCTTGGATTTATTCTCTGTATCCTTAGCAGTGTCTTGAGAATTATTAGCTTGTTGAGGGACTTCTGGCAGTTTTTTAATTACAGAATCAACTTCACTCACACTAGCAGTAGGTTGAGTATCTTCACTCTTGGGTTTAGAAATTCTCACACTAGCAGTAGGTTGAGTATCTTCTCCCTTGGATTTAGAAATTCTCACACTAGCAGTAGGTTGAGTATTTTCTCCCTTGGATTTAGAAATTCTCACACTAGCAGTAGGTTGAGTATCTTCTCCCTTGGCAACACCTTTGCTATTTAGCCTCTTTTTTAGATTAACTCGGCGGGCAGAAAAATCTGGTTGTGGCTTCGCTATTTCAGAAACACCAGCTTCTTTCTGAACTGGATTTGTGACTGCTGTTGGTTGAGAATTCTCAATAGTAGGAACAATATTGTCTATTGAGGAAGTGTCAGACTGAGCAGTTACAAACCCGCCACTAAGAAGACTGAAGCTACTTAATAAACAGATACCTTGTGCTGGCAATCTAGAAGCAAAGCGTTTACTTGTACCGCCGTAGTAAAAGTTTTTATGGGCAGATTTATGGTGCTGCGTCATTTTTTCTCTTTTGTTGTGTGTAATAAAGGGTGAACTACCCACACTGACTTGGAGTACCAAGTACAGTGTCGGCTTCTGTACTCATAGGGGAGTGCCGCAATTTAGACTTTCGACCAAGTTGGCAAGGTGTTTAGGGTTATCATATAAGACAACCTTTTCACCATCAGTGACAACAGCAAAATGTTTTAATCCTAAATCAATACCATAAATCTTCCCTTCGGAAATAGTTGGATTTTCTGTTTCTACCCCTTGTGTTGAGCGGAGTCACAACACCTTCTACTTCAGTCAGGATAGATGCAAAATATTTACCTGATGGAGTTTTACTAATAGTGACAGTCTTAATTTTGCCATCAATATGTCTATGTATTTTGGCTTTGACTATCCCTATATTGCCGGGAAGTTTGATATTACCATCTACAACCTTGACGTTTTGAGGATATTGGATAGACTGTTTACCGTGCTTAGATTTGAATTTAGGAAACCCTGCACGTTTATCAAAAAAGTTTTTATACGCTGTAGTTAAATTTAGTGTTGTAGCCTGTAAAACTTGGCTATAACAATCACCTAACCAAATAGTATCTTCTGCTTTTTTGAGAATAGGAAGTAATGCGTTGAGTGCAGCACGGCTAAGTCCTTTACTCGTCTCTTTGTAAGTCTCAATTGACTTATTTAGAGCATAATTCCACCACCATCTAGCACATCCAAAAGATTGCGCTAGTTGTGTTTCCTGTTCTTTTGATGGATATATACGAACTTGAACAGCCTTGTGTATCACTCAAATCACCTCCTCATGAAACAGAAGTTTGACGATAACCCAAGCTAATTGTACCCGGTTGGACAGAAATTTCTGGTGTTAAAGCTGCTTTTGCATCATCAGTTGTCATTTTTAAACGCAGATTACCTTCTTGAGTCACGCCAACTACTTTACCTAAAAAATTATTGACATAAACCTGATCACCCATATTTGTAAGTACATCAAGGTAGTGAGACAAAAGTATGTTTATTCCTTCTGTCTGTAGACACTCTATACCGGACTTAATTCCTATTAAAACCTGTGAGGTGAGGATTTCTAGGTGATCAATTATCTGACAATTCTGGGAATTTTGCCATAATTGCAGATTAATTCCAGTTTCTGGAACTTGATTTGCCCAATTAATCCCCACACCAATGATAGCTTGAGTGATTTGTCCTTGATTGACTTTGGTTTCAGTTAAAATGCCGCCTAACTTGCGACCATCTAATACTAAATCATTTGGCCATTTTATGCCCACAGGTATACCACATTTTCTTAATTGTGCTGTAATTCCCCAAGCACTAGCCAAGGTAAGTTGATAACTGCTGGTAGCTGGCAAATTAGGAGCTATTGCCATTGAAAGATATAAACCACCCTTATGAGACTGCCATTCCCGACCCCATTGCCCTCTGCCGGCGGTTTGCTGGGTGGCAATAACTACAGAGCCGGGTTTTTCTCCTTGGTCAATTAGTTGCCACAGGGTTTGATTTGTGGAGGATAAAGTGTTAAAAATATGTAGAGAGAATGGTAAATCTTGATGCTTATATTCTGCTTTTAAGCTATCTATCAAAAGTTGCTGATTAAATTCCACCACAGTTCACCATTGTTTTAAGAGACTTCCAAATAAAAAAATATCCTGTCGTTATGAAGGCAGGGGGCAGGGGGCAGGGA
>NZ_VILC01000043.1:5513-11474 GCF_009712065.1 Aphanizomenon sp. UHCC 0183
AAGGGAGTAGGGGAGAAATTTCTTCCTTCATTCTCCTGAACTCCTGATAGCGCAGCGTGGCGTTAGCCATACTCCTGAACTCCTGATAGCGCAGCGTGGCGTTAGCCATACTCCTGAACTCCTGATAGCGTAGCGTGGCGTTAGCCATACTCCTGAATGGGCGCAGGCCCTGCGCCCCTACCTCCTGACTTCTGCTGTAGCATTGATTGAAGGTTATTAATTGTCTATTGAGGTTTGGTTAAAGATGCACACTTGGCAATGGCACAATTGGGAAGGTCTACCTTACTTAACTTGTAATCTTCTAGAACCCTGGTCTCATGGTTTCTTTACCCAACAGTTTTGGCCACGCTTACCTCATGAGCTAACTCCGGTTCTACAACCCGATGCTTTAGCTTATCGCTTGAAACAGGTACATGGCAATACTGTTTTAACTCCCCAGGAAGTTGATGATCATGTCAATGCCAGTGATGATGATTTGGCGTTGGCAGATGGTTTAATTAGTCATCAACCTTTGCAAGCTGTCTGGGTGGCTTCTGCTGATTGTACGCCTGTGTTGATTGGCGATGTCAAAACCGGACAGGTAGCAGCTTTACACGCTGGTTGGCGGGGTACAGCGGCAAAAATTGTGCCTGAAGCTATTGCAAGAATGCGATCGCATGGTAGTAATTTAATAGACTTGCGAGTGGCAATGGGTCCAGCTATTGCTGGGGAAGTTTACCAAGTCTCTGTGGAAGTGGCTGCGGAAATTGGCAGTACCCTTGTACCAGATGGTCAACCAGAAAGAGTTGTTTCTGCTTTGCACAATTTACCCAATTCACCTTTGCTGAGAGATCCAGAACCGGGAAAGGTGCGTTTAGATGTGCGCCAGGTAAATGCTTTACAATTGGAACAATTAGGATTTAGTGTAGAGCAAGTAGCGATCGCTCCCTATTGTACTTTCCAAACTCCAGAACATTTCTTCTCTTATCGGCGAGAAAAAGAGAAAAAGGTGCAATGGTCAGGAATAGTAAGTCCAGGTAAATAATCAACCTACAAACCAGTATATTCAATCACAATTTCTCAGAAAATGCTTACAAACGATCTTCCAAGTCTGTATTCAAAATGAAGATCATGCAAGTTATAGGTATGACAGCTTATCATATTCATGGGATAATACTCTAGATATATCTCGCTCAGTAAGCAAAAAGCCTATTGGGGAGATACTACCCACCAGAATTATCGCCAAAAGTGTAAAACTAGTAATCTCAGAGACAGAAAACTAAAATTTTCAAACTTTTTCTATACTAGTATAAACAAAACATAAAGAGACAAAATCATGACTAATATTCAAGAAAAAACCAGTAACGATATCCAAGAGAAAATCCAAGAAGAAGTTGAACAAGCTCGCACTGTATGTGATATCTCAGGTAGCAACTCTGCTGAATGTGCTGCGGCGTGGGATGCTGTAGAAGAATTGCAAGCAGAGGCTTCTCATAAACGTCAAATTAAACCCAAAAACTCTTTAGAGAAATACTGCGATGCTAATCCAGAAGCAGATGAGTGCCGTCTGTACGAAGATTAAAATCAGGAGGTAAATATCAATACTATTGCCAATTTTCCTCAATATGTCTGAAACCCAATAAAACCGTGAGGATATCAATGGGGTTTCAGGGTTTTGGCAATAGTAGTTATACCTGTTTTATTGAGTAATAATTTTTTGGGATATCAATGGCTTTAAGCACCATTAATCAATGAATCTGAACCAAACGGGGAATAAACTCCCCGTTTTTCCTGTTGGAACAAAGTCCGGTCACTAAACAAACTTCTTTGTTGAATGGCTAACGCCACGCTACGCTATCAAATATCTATTCACAAATTTTTCTATTTTTTTATTGACTTTATGACACAAATATGGTTTCGACCTTATGTTTGGATGGACTACCGATTGGCGTTATTATTTACGCTGATTATTCCTTTAATTCTTCTGGTTTGGACATTTGTACAAAAAGCAGAAGGAATGCAGCGCTTATTAATGATTTACTGGCGAGTAGCTAGTTTATTAGCTATTAGTATGTACTTGATGATTGGTGGTTTCGGAGTTGGTTTCATCTCCGCTCTCATGGCGCAGGTTCTCATTCCTATGGCACTATGGTTTTGGGTAGACATCAATGATGAAATTGACTATTATCCCAATAGTCCATTAAAACTGATTTTTACTTCTTGGCGTTGGGCAACAACAGTTTATTGTAGTTTAGGAGCAATAGCTCTTTTACCTTTTTTGGGGTGCGCTTTTTCAGGAGCTGCTATCCAAACTCCTTACTGTAGCGTTTGGTTAGAAGCACCATTACTATTTAAAGACTATTTTCACCACAATAGCAAACCTGCTTTTCTCGGATTTTTGGGGATAGTTACTTTAGCAATTTATGTAATTTACTTAAGTTATTTTGTCGCGGTTAAACTTGGCAAATATGGACGTTCAGCTACACATTAAGTAGGTTGGCGTTGAAAATTGTCGTTATGGCAAGGCAAGAGGTTTTGGGCGATTTTACTTTTCTTTACATTCCGGTTTTAGCTGAATGCTTACCATCAAATTAATCACAAAAATCATAGTCCCCACTGCATGAATAACTCTATTAGTAAAAGACTGGAACAATATACCATTAAAAAATCCCAAGAAGTTCTCATTATTAATGTAGAAATTGATGGTGAACCAGATCAAATTGCTGTGTTTAAAGGCTTTTCTAGTTCTTTGATGCGTCCAACTGCTTATGATCCAGATGTCCCGGTGTTACCAGATACGGCTACAATTATCACAATTGACCGCATAGCAAGTCCCTATAATCCTGACTCACCCCATTATCTTCAACAAGATATTTCTTGGGAAGATATGCAGGTTTTATTATCAAAAATGGGAATTTAGATGAAGAGTGGGTAAGATTTTTTGAATTTTGAATTGTTAATTTTAAATTGTTAATATGTCCAATTCTGGATACACTTTACCTGTTTTTGCTTGTGCTGCTGCTGTTGCGGCTTTGCATTGGTTACGCCATCATCAATCTTTGCAGATTACTACTGTAGACTTAATTGAACCTGCTGAAATTGCCGAAATACCCATTGAACAAGTCGCAGGAATATCAGAAAATCAGGCTTTGGCTATGACTCGCAGTGATCCGGGTGATAATCTGGATTTAACGAAGAATACACCAATTTGGGCTGTGGTGGCATGGTATGAGGGAGATGGAGCAGCGGTAATTATTCAGGGTGGAGAGGGAATTGGGAAGCAACTTAATGGTGAGGGGAAAGCGGCAATTTATGGTTATGCTCAAAGGTTATTAACGGAAAATTTACAGCGATTATTAGCGCCGACGGAAAAAATCAAGGTAACAATTATTTTACCAGAGGGGCGATCGCTCGCAATTCGGACTTCTAACTCTGCTTTCGGAGTTGTCGAAGGACTATCCTTGCTAGGAACAACAGGGATTTCTCAACCTTTAAGTACACCAGATCAATTATCAGCTTTCCGCGCTGATTTAGCAGCAAAAGCCAGTCAATTTCCCACTTTAGTCTTTTGTATTGGCGAAAATGGCTTAGATTTAGCCCAAAAACTCGGTATCAACCCCGCACAAATGGTAAAAACGGCCAACTGGTTGGGCCCGATGTTAGTAGCGGCTGATGTTTTAGGTGTAAAAGAAATTTTATTATTTGGTTATCACGGTAAATTGATGAAACTCGCGGGGGGAATCTTTCACACTCATCATCATTTAGCTGATGGTCGGCGGGAAATTCTCACAGCCCATTGTGCCATGCTAGGATTAAATTCTCCAGATATTCAAACCGTTTTTCAGAGTCCTACGGCAGAAACCGCATTAAAACATCTGAGAAGTCTAGATAGTAATACCGGGAGTAATTGGGTAAATCAGGTTTATAACTCCATTGCGGAAACAATTGATACCCGCACCCAAGCATATATGGATAGTCACAATGAACAAGGTAAAACCATTATAGCTTGTGGTTCTGTGCTTTTCGACCGCGATCGCCAAATCTTGGTGAAAAGCAAAACTGGTTGTATGTTACTGGCAAAATTGTGCTAACTTAATATAAATTATCGCAAGTATCACAAATAAATATTTTTAACTATGATTTGCATGATTAATTTTAACTATGATTTGCATGATTCATTTGATTTAGATGATTAATTAATCTGTTATCACCATTAATCACAAAAATCATAAAAATCATAGTCCAGACTTCTTATCCCTAATAACACACCCTCCATAGCATGAATACAGCGGTGACTCTACCAACCGAAAAAATACCTCAAACACAAGAAAATTTGGGGAATCTTAAAGGTCAAATAATTGTCATTTTAGACTTTGGCTCTCAATATTCTGAATTAATTGCCCGTCGTATCCGCGAAACACAAGTATATTCAGAAGTTATTTCCTATCGCACCACAGCAGAACAGTTAGAAAAAATCAACCCCAAAGGGATCATCCTTTCCGGTGGTCCAAATTCCGTATATAGCGACTACGCCCCCCATTGTGACCCAGAAATCTGGAAATTGGGAATACCCATTCTTGGTGTTTGCTATGGAATGCAACTCATGGTTAATCAACTGGGTGGAGAAGTAATCACAGCCGAACGGGGTGAATACGGTAAAGCATCTTTATATATAGATGATCCTACAGACTTATTAACTAATGTCGAAGAGGGTACAACCATGTGGATGAGTCATGGAGATTCAGTCATAACCATGCCTCCCGGCTTTGAGTTACTGGCACATACTAAGAATACCCCTTGTGCAGCGATCGCTCACCATAACAAAAAACTCTATGGAGTCCAATTTCACCCCGAAGTTGTCCATTCTCAAGGTGGTATAGCCTTAATTCGCAACTTTGTTTACCATATCTGTGACTGTGAACCAACTTGGACAACAGCCGCTTTTGTCGAAGAATCAATTCAGGAAATTCGCGCCAAGGTAGGAGACAAACGGGTATTGTTAGCATTATCTGGCGGTGTAGATTCTTCTACTCTGGCTTTTCTCCTGTATAAAGCCATTGGTGAGCAGCTAACCTGTGTATTTATTGATCAGGGTTTTATGCGAAAACTAGAACCCGAAAGGTTAGTGAAGTTATTTAAAGAACAATTTCATATTCCCGTAGAATATGTCAATGCCCGCGAACGATTTATCTCTGCTATCGCTGGAGTAACAGATCCCGAAGAAAAGCGCCGCCGCATTGGACATGAGTTTATCAGTGTTTTTGAGGAAACATCAAAAAATCTTGGTCATTTTGATTACTTGGCTCAAGGCACACTTTATCCAGATGTAATTGAATCTGCTGATACTAATGTTGATCCAAAAAGTGGTGAACGGGTAGCAGTGAAAATTAAAAGTCATCACAATGTGGGTGGTTTACCAAAAGACTTGAGGTTTAAACTCGTAGAACCACTGCGGAAACTATTTAAAGATGAAGTCCGCAAAGTCGGGCGTTCCATTGGTTTACCAGAAGAAATTGTCCAACGTCAACCATTCCCCGGACCCGGTTTAGCCATTCGCATTTTAGGTGAAGTTACCTCCGAGCGCTTGAATATTTTGCGAGATGCTGATTTAATTGTTCGTCAAGAAATTAATCAACGCGGTTTATATAATGAGGTTTGGCAAGCTTTCGCCGTTCTATTACCCATTCGCAGCGTTGGTGTTATGGGTGATAAACGCACCTATGCCTATCCCATTGTTTTACGGATTGTCACCAGCGAAGATGGTATGACGGCAGATTGGGCGCGGATTCCTTACGATGTGCTAGAAGCAATTTCTACCCGCATCGTGAATGAAGTCAAAGGTGTTAACCGTGTGGTTTATGACATTACCTCCAAACCACCTGGAACTATTGAGTGGGAATAGGTAATTGGGAATAGGTAATTGGTCATTGGTCATTGGTCATTGGTCATTGGGAAGAATGTTTGACCCATTACCCATTACCC
>NZ_VILC01000043.1:11627-37023 GCF_009712065.1 Aphanizomenon sp. UHCC 0183
ATTACCTATTAACTTAGGTCTAAAATTAAGAAGTATTACATTTTGTTGAAAATATTATGGCTGCAAAAGTAGAAATTTACATTTGGACAACTTGCCCGTTTTGTATGCGTGCTAAAAGTCTACTGAAAAGCAAAAGTGTTGATTTTATCGAATACAACATTGATGGAGACGAAATAGCAAGAGATAAAATGTCTCAAAGAGCTAATGGAAAACGCTCCTTACCACAAATTTTTATTAATGATGTTCACATTGGTGGTTGTGACGATATCCATACTTTAGAGCGTCAAGGTAAGTTAGATGAAATGCTAGTTTCTTAAAATATTGTGGATCAGATCCCCGACTTCTTGCTCTCCTTTTTCCCTGAGATGAATAAATTAATTGGAGAAGTCGGGGATATTTAATATTAAAACTCCTAGATAAAAGAGGTATAAAGAGTGAAACTAGCTTTTATTATTGATCCCATCCATCGGCTTGATCCATGTCATGATACCACTGTTGCTTTGATGGAAGCAGCGCAAATTCTAGGACACGAAATTTGGATGACTCAGACAAATTTGCTGAGTGTGATTGATGGTAAAGCTTGGGCTGTGTTGCAGCAGGTAGAACTTGTCCCTGTGGAGTTACTAGAGGGGCGTTGGTTAGCGGTTAATCCTTGGTTTAAATTAAGCCCTAGTGCCTTTACTCCTTTAGAAACAATGGATGCCGTATTTATGCGGACAGATCCACCTGTTAATGATGCTTATCTTTATGCTACTTATATTCTGGATTATGTTGACCAAAATAAAACTTTAGTGATAAATGATCCGGCAGGGATTCGTGATGCTAATGAGAAAATGTATGCTCTCCAGTTTAGTGAATGTATTCCCGAAACGATTGTCAGCGCTAACAAACAGGTAATTCGCCAGTTTGTGGAAGCGAAAGAAGCAACAATTCTCAAACCACTGGGGAATAAAGCTGGAGAGGGAATTTTATTTTTACAATCAGGCGATCGCAATTTTAATTCCATTGTTGAACTTAGCACGCTTCAAGGTCAAGTTCCCGTTATGGTACAAAATTATTTACCCCAAGCCAAGGAGGGAGATAAACGGATTATCTTACTCAATGGTGAACCCATAGGTGCGCTAAATCGCCTTTCTAGTGGTAGTGATTTTCGGAATAACATGGCAACAGGTGGCACAGTTGCTCAAACCACCATTACCCCAAGAGAACAGGAAATTTGCAGCCATTTAGCCGCAAAACTCCGGCAAGATGGCTTAATTTTCGTGGGTATTGACGTAATTGGTGGCTACCTAACGGAAGTCAATGTCACAAGTCCCACAGGCATCCGGGAAATTGACCGTCTTGATGGTACTCACCTTGCTCATCAGGTCATTCAATGGGTAGAAGCTAATAAATAGGCAGGGGAGTAGGGGGAGTAGGGGGAGTAGGGGAGTAGGGGGAGTAGGGGAGAAATTTCTTCGTTCTTTGTTCTTTGTTCTTTGTTCTTTGTTCTTTGTTCTTTGTTCTTTGTTCTTTGTTCTTTGTTCTTTGTTCTTTGTTCTTTGTTCTTTGTTCTTTGTTCTTTGTTCTTTGTTCTTTGTTCTTTCTTCTTTCTTCTTTCTTCTTTCTTCTTTCTCCTGAACTCCTGAATGGGCGCAGGCCCTGCGCCCCTACCTCCTGATAGCGCAGCGTGGCGTTAGCCATACTCCTGAACTTCTAACAACTTGTATACACCAGCCTCAACTGAGACTGTAAATTTAATCTAAAATCTCATATCCACTATCATTTAATTTTTTGGTGGTGTTCGTCGTCTTTGCAGAAAATCGGGGATATCCAAGGAAGGTTTTTCTTTTGGTTGTTCTACAACTGGACTGGGGTTATTGACAGGTTGTTGTAGTGGTGAGGGTCTTCTGGTAGTTGTGGGAGTGGGTGTGACGACTCTAGGGGTAACTACGGTTTGTGCTGATGGAGGTTGGATGTCACCTGTAAATCCAGTTGCAATTACAGTAATTCTGACTTCTCCTTGCAGTCTGTCATCAATTACCGCTCCAAAAATAATATTGGCATTAGGATCAACGACTTCATAGATTGTTTCTGCCGCAGCATTAACTTCATGAAGGGTCAGATCACTACCACCAGTGATATTAAAGACAACTCCCCTAGCTCCTTCAATAGAACATTCTAGCAAAGGTGAAGAAATTGCGGCGATCGCAGCTTCTCTAGCTCTAGACTTGCCCGAACTCACACCAATTCCCATCAAAGCTGATCCCGCATCAGCCATCACAGCCCGCACATCAGCAAAGTCAACGTTGACCAATCCAGGAATGGTAATAATATCAGAAATTCCTTGCACACCTTGACGCAATACATCATCAGCATAGCGAAAAGCTTCTTGCACGGGAGTTTGTTCAGGAATGACTTCCAATAACTTATTATTGGGAATAATAATTAAGGTATCTACCCGACTTTTCAAGCCTTCAATCCCTTGTTCTGCTTGGCTAGTGCGTCTGCGTCCCTCAAAAATAAATGGACGAGTCACCACACCAACAGTAAGAGCGCCCATTTCCTTGGCTATTTCTGCCACAATTGGGGCTGCACCTGTACCTGTGCCACCACCCATACCAGCAGTAATGAATACTAAATCCGCGCCTTCTAAAGCAGTAGCAATTTCATCACGAGATTCTTCCGCCGCCTTTTGACCAATTGCCGGATTTCCTCCCGCACCCAGTCCTCTAGTTAATTTTTGTCCAATTTGCAAACGACTAGGAGCGCCCGCTAAAGTCAAAGCTTGAGCATCAGTGTTAATTGACCAAAACTCAACACCGGATACATCAGACTCAATCATGCGGTTGACAGCATTACCACCACCACCACCTACACCTATCACCTTAATATTAGCAACACGGCCTGGCACAATTTCACCAATACCGCTATTTTCAGGAGAAATTCTCTTGCTATCCTTACCTTGGGCAAAATTTAGCCCAGAGTTACTAAAGGGATTATTTGAGTTCACAGCCTGGGAGAACCCTAGTTGTCCTGGAGTTTGAGAGTTATTAGTCAGCCCTTGGTTATTATCAAGTGTCATTGGATTTGTGAAAGGTATATAAACGACTTTTTTCGGTGTAATTCACCTACGAGTCAACCAATTGCCAAAATTTGTCTTGGCAGCGGATTTTATTTTTTTTGCTATTTCCCAGCCTATATGATGGCAGGTTAAGATGTGATAATTTGTCCATGAAAGAGGTATAAAACCTCAGTTGTAGGGTCAGATATTCAGACTATTGCCGGCTAACCCTTTTACTTATGGATTGTTGATTAGCTTTACAGTTTATGATCTGGCAACTGCCAAGATAGTTAAGACATCAATTGATTATGAAACTCTGTTGATCACAGGATTTTACTCAGTGATTCCTAACTTATGTGACTCCTTCCATATCAACCCCTGATCTTGCTGACTCCCCCCTATTATTAAAAAGTATAGTTCCAAAAAGTATAGACATTCATTGATCTCATCCTTATTTATCAGCAACAGATTAATTCAACAATAGCGTTAGCTAAACTTCTCCGTAGCCCCCACTATAACAAAACAACCCTATCTATGGATTTCAGGCTGTTGGAAATGCTTGACAGCAGGCACTTAACTAGCTATTAACTGTTTGACAAAGCTTAATGCTAGTACCGCAGGGCGTTCGTCAAAAGTCAAAAGTAATATTGAGCAAGCTTTTTGGCAATTGAGAATGGTTCATTCACTTAACCGGCAGTGTACTAGCAATAATTTTTAATAACCTCCCCACGTTTTTTGATGAATGTTTTTTAGTTACTAACTTTACAACCTCTGGCATGATTTTGTAACTAATGGCTAAAGAATCCCATATCTATATGTGTAATATATACCTAATTTACAAAAATATGAAATTAGCAACTGAAGTTACTAGTTTAAATGATTTGTCTGTTGAGCTAGGCACAGGCAGAAGGAGGTAGAAAGCAAAAATGTTGATTGTCAACGGATTGGTGTTTTGTTCAGTAAGTCTGATTTCTTGATAACTAAGCCTGATTTTTTTTGATTCATTTGTACTAATGGAATAGCAGGATTTTTGAGATCAATGTAATCTATATTACTAGGATTAACTTCATTTGGTAAACGGCGCATTTGGACAAGTGCTTGAATTTGTTCAGTTAATCTATTGCTAGGGCTACCTAAATGGACATTTCCTAATTCAGTTTTCAAAATTAAATTCGTAGGATCTTGAAAATTAATTTCTGTCACTTGGAGAGAACTGCTACTGATAGCTTCATAAAGTTGCGTCCAGAATGGCTGGTATTGGGCGATCGCCCCAATTACTATGAGTCGAGGTAATTTGGAGTTGGGGCTAATGGAGATATAGCCTGATAAAGGCATCCATACGCCACTAGCATCCAACAAACCCAGTTCATTTTGTTTGTTAGCCGTACTGCTATTTTGTAAACAAGACTTAACCTCAGCAGACTTACCCGTGAAAGCCGGATTTAGCACACAACTAGTTACCGTTTGATCTTCAGTTATTTGAGCTATCGCCACTGGTATTCGTTCCTGGATTTCAATAATTAAACCAGGAGGTAATAAACGGCGGCTAACCGTAGCTTGGGCAATGTTCGGTTGTTTTCTTAAAGAATCAGCAATTAGGGCAGGTTGAACTCGCCACAAAGACTGAGGAGACGACAACCCCAACAATGAATAAATGTCCTTTTGCGTCAAAACTTGACCACCAGATTTAATCACTATTTGCCCCGAATCCTTTAACACCCACATCGGTTGGATTGCCCCCCAGAATAAAACCGCAGCAAATCCAGTTACAGCCAGCGTCCGCCAAATAGCCTGAAGAATTTTGAGTTGTCGCTGCCGACGTAATTTTTGGCGGCGTTGAGCTAAATTTGTCCGAGAAACTGATAATATCCCAGCCATGCAACCCTCTTATGAATATCAATCCAATCTACAAGATAAATTGAACTATTCTAACGAGTCATCAACTTTGAAAACATCATGAGTATATTTGGGAAGATCATCCTCATCACTAACTTCCTCCGACAAATTTACTAACAAAGCTTTTATTCGCATTCGCGCAATATAAGGCCAACCACCCTCAGACTCAATATCTCGAAGTAGCGAGTATAATCTTTGGCGATTAGTCGGCAAATTTTCCTGAAATACTCCATCCCGAATTTCTTTGTGCAACTTTTCTAAATGACGTAACAAAGATAATAATGCAATCACATCTCCTTCACAGTTCTGAGCTACATCTTTAACCGCACCGGAAATCGCCTGTAGCTGGTAGGACAAATCCCCAGATGCACAATTTTGATCATGGTTCATGGAACGGTTTACTCCATAAAACTAATACGATACTGGAAAAGTCCCTAAATTGATCAACAAAAAAGTCATACAGCAGAATTAGAGACTTCCAAATAAAAAAATGTCCCAAAACTGATGCAGAAATTCTCTCTCTGTGTACTCTGTGCCTCTGTGGTTCGTTTCTTAGGATAATTTATTTCTTGGAAGTCTCTTACTGGAGTTTCAGAGTCAGGAGTAGAACCGTCTTGGTGTCTGGCTTTACCTCATTAATCTGCTATTTGCTGTATAGCGGTGAGTAAGTTGGCGTTAAAAATTATTGGTCGAACTCACGGACAAGAGAACAAATTTTGGGCAACTTTACTTTTCGTTACATATTACTCTTGTGAGAAGCCGCTCCGCGTCTACGGCTTTTTGCCGTTCACCTACTTAGAGTTAGAGACTTCCAAATAAAAAAATGTCCCAAAACTGATGCAAAAATTCTCTCTCTGTCTACTCTGTGCCTCTGTGGTTCGTTTCTTGGGATAATTTATTTCTTGGAAGTCTCTTATGCACTGAAATGAGAGACAAAAATTAGGTCAACAGCCATCCAGCACTCCCGACTACTAAAAGAGCGCAGGGACTGCACCCCGAACTCCTAAATATATAACTTTCTAACTATTCTCAGGTAAGGAGAATCCTTGATGCTAAGGTAGAGAAGGCTTTTTCATGATTTGTGCTGTACAACAGCCAAATTTAACCACTAGAGCGCTTTGATTTTGAGTTAAAAAAAATCGTATGATCTGGCTAATTTCCCTATCCAAACACTCTTGTTGTATGTCCTGAAAACACATACATCATCCAAAATGGATGTGGTTCGCTGCTTAGTCTATGGTTTAAATTCCCGACTCAGGAACGCAATGCGTCCAAGTACGTTTACTAAAGCAGTTTGACAACTTAAATATTAACTTTTTGAGATTGAGGTTAACCATGAGGTATCGCGCTTTAATTGTTGCTTTCTTGGCTCTATGCTTAGGGCTAATCACCGCTTGCAGTGATGAACCTTCCACCAGCGTCCGTGATGTACTCACTTACGAACAAATTCGTGGCACTGGCTTGGCTAACAAATGCCCCCAACTAGCAGAAACTAGTCGTGGTTCAATTGCTATTGATCCCAGCGTGAAATATAGCATCAAAGAACTTTGTTTAGAACCAACCAGTTTCTTTGTTAAGGAAGAACCTGCCAACAAACGTCAAAAAGCAGAATTTGTACCTGGTAAAATTATGACTAGATATACTTCTACCATTGACCAAGTACAAGGTCAGCTAACCAGTAATGCAGACAAGAGCTTAACCTTTAAGGAAGAAGATGGTCTGGACTTCCAAGCTATCACCGTTAAACTTCCTGGTGGTGAACTAGTACCCTTCTTATTTACCATCAAAAACTTAGTTGCACAAACACAACCTAATTTAACTAGCATCAATACATCCACTGACTTTGAAGGAACTTTTAAAGTACCTTCCTATCGTGGCGCTGCTTTCTTAGATCCTAAAGGTCGTGGTGTTGTCAGTGGCTATGATAACGCTGTAGCTTTACCAGCCGGATCTGATAATGAAGAATTGACCCGTACTAATGTTAAACGTGCAGAAATTCTCCCAGGTAAAATTTCCTTACAAGTAGCCAAAGTAGACAATACTTCTGGTGAAATAGCTGGAACTTTTGAAAGTGAACAACCTTCTGATACAGATTTAGGTGCAGGTGAACCTAAAGAAGTGAAGATTCGTGGTTTGTTCTACGCACGTATTGAACCCCTTTCCTAAAATATTGATACAACATCATAGGAGCGTATACTGTACAAATATTTTAGCAATTTAGTAACTTAATATACCTCTATGATGTCGAAAATGAATTCAGAAGTCACAAGAATTGATTTGTGATAATTACCCCAGCCAAGATGTACTCAGCTATTAATGTGCATCTTGGTTTTTTTATACTCAAAACGGCTTAATAATTTGATTCTGTGGGTAGGGGTAAAGCAAAAGCTTAATGGTGTCAACTTAAGCCCTGGCGAATGGAATTCACGGCTACACAAACAAAGTCCGCCTGCGCGGACTAAGGAAAAATCAAGGATTGAAACCCACGCAGGTGGGTTTTGCCTGTGTAGACGCGGTTTCTAACCGCCCGTTTTACGTTAAGTTGACACCTATGAAGCTCTTGCTTTACCCCTACAAATCTCGGTTTTTCGTAATTTTGTAAAAGTCCATGTCTCAACCGTGTTTAGTATCCCAAGACCTATAACCAAATCTTATGATTAATTAGTTAAATTAAGTACAATCCCGGTTTAATATTAAATGGCTAATTGTATATTTTAAGTTTATGACAATTATCTAATAAATTACAAAACCTACTTGGATTAGTTAAGTAAAAAAAACAGTGTAACGATATTACTATTACTGATCGTATTTTTTAACGCAATTACAGCAATTTCCTAGTGGTAAAACTTGCACTTGACATATAAGCGGGAGTCAAGAGTTAAAAGTCTCTTGCTGTATAAGGACTGCTGAAAAAACGTAACCCGTAAATGAATCAAAGGTTTGAGGTTGATAAAAAGGAAAATAGGTGCAAGGTTTTTGAGGGTGTAGTACCAAAAAGGAGCATTTTACCTCTAATAAACTTAAAAGTTTGGGGATGACAGATATCTGAAACTGTCCCCGTGGCGTAGCACCTGTTACCTCCCTTCACTAGAAGACTTATTCAGCAAACCCTATATAGCCTTTACTTGATGCTCTCTATCTCATTTCAGTACATACCCTGATACGTAACATAGGGTGGCTTCAATTCTGTATCTCTACATCTAGCCGAATATAGTTCTTATTTTTACGGCAGTTTCCCCGATAAAGGAGAACACGGGCAACGTTTCAAAAGAAAGAAAAAAAACTGCGATCGCAGCTAGTAGTCTGTCAACCCGAAAATGACGGGTGAAGGCAAGCAGGGGGAGAAGAGAGGCACCGGGGGCAGGGGAGGGAAGAACAGAAGTTTTTTACGATCATTACCCGTCAAAATAAATTTGACGAACTACTAGTTTAAAAGCAACTATATACCCAATTTACTTGTTTAAAAATCAAACTGTTATGACTAATACAACTACAAACGAAACAAATAATAATGAACTCAAACATGAAATTTCACAGTTGTTGCGGGAGTATCAACAATCCCGTTCTGAAAGAGTCCGCAATCAGCTAGTACAACTCAATTTGGGATTAGTCAGAAAGGAAGCGCATTATTGGATTAATCAGTGCGATGGGAGCTATGAGGATCTTATTCAAGTAGGCTGTATAGGCTTAATTAAAGCAATTGAGAAATTTGAACTTACTAAGGGCAATGCTTTTAGTTCCTATGCGATGCCCTACATTCGGGGTGAAATTCAACACTATCTGCGAGATAAAGGTGTAACTGTAAGAATACCCAGACGGTGGTTAGCACTACAACAACAAGCTGTTGGGCTTTCTCGTTCTCTCCGTGAACAATATAATCGCCAACCTACTGATAGGGAATTAGCTGTGGCATTGCAAATTTCTCTGAGTGAATGGCAAGAAATTAAATTAGCATGGATTAATCGCGCCCCTTTAAGTTTGGATGTACCTATACAAGATGAGGAAGAAGGTTCTACTTCTTTGGGTGAGTTAGTTCCAGATACCAGATATCGCAGTTTTCAACTAGCTCAAGAAGACCAAATTCGTTTACAACAAGCTCTGATTAAGTTAGAAAAACGGACTCGTGAGGTTGTTGAGTGTGTGTTCTTGTACGATTTAACTCAAAAGCAAGTAGCAGCACACTTAGACATTAGTGTTGTGACAGTTTCTCGCCAAGTTAAAAAAGGCTTAGACTTGTTGAAAAAAATTATGGTTGGTGCGACAGAAGATTAGTTATGGAATAGGATTACGAAATATCAAAATTTAGGTTATAAAGAGGACAGAAACAAGGGCTGATCAGCAACATTTTATTCCTTTGACACTCTCAGGGCTAAAGCCGCTGAGATTCTTGGTTCAACGAGTCCACTTAGCTTAGATCCCTTGCGGTATCTAAGTCAGAGGTGGTTCTCTCCCCAAGCGTTAACTTTCCTCCCGCCCGGAGGTAGTTGCATTGCTGCAAATTTTTATTGAGTTTAAATCCTGTGTCGTGTTTCGACTACTTCGACTGCTTCGACTACGCTCAGTACAAGTTCGCTCAACACAAGTCTAGCTCCCATGAGGATTTTACCTATTCGGAGGGCAGTCACTAGAACTATGGAATAGAACCCCATATCAACAAGAGTCAAGGTACAGAAAAGCCGTTAGGCAGCTAGGTTTTTAGACAGGTTGATTACCGTTCCTGTTGTGAACAGTATAACACCATTAAGTACAAATGCGATGAACCTTTACGTACTTTAACCAATCTTTACAAAAAAAACTCTATGCGGTTAAAACTGCACAAGTCGCTTATATCTCAGGTCTAAAGACATGGTTCCTGAGCTTGTCGAAGGACTGAGTTTTACGCTTACCGGATGTCTCTATAAACAAACTTTCCTATAGTTTTTAAGAACAGCTAATGAGTAAAAATTCCCATATTGCTGCCGCAGCTATTTTAACAACCTTGGTACTTACTGGATGTACTATAGGTGAACCACCAACAGCTACTAATCCTGCCAGTCCTCAATCAAATCCTGGTCTTCAAGTAACTACTCCGAAGCCGGCACAGCCACCATCTTTGACTCAACCTTTTAATAATCCTCTTGTATCTAGTAAACTACCCGTGAGTCCTGGTTCAGTTGACAGTTTGATTCAACCAACAAATGGTACGGAGCGTTTGTTGGTGGTACAGAAAGGAAGAACTGATCCTTTTGGGCAAATTGTAGAGTCAATAGGTGTGACAAAAACTAAGCTCCCTGGCGAGAAAATTGCTGTTCCTAAATTACCCCCTTTACCTACAGCAACTCAGCCGAAACCAATAAAAACAATAGCAACTAAACCAGCAATTTTGTTACCGAAGAAGCCATTACAGACCGCCCGAAAACCCTTGATCAGACCAGTTTTACCTACGGTTTTGGCTGGATCTGTACCGTCTCCTAAACTGAAGACGATATTACCACCAGCACCACAACCAGAAACGGCTAAAGGTGTGATTGTGACTGGTGTAATTTTAATTGGTAAAGTACCTCAAGCAATTGTACAAGTACCGGATGAGCCAACTAGTAGATATGTACAGCCAGGACAAAGACTGGTGAATGGGGTGTTGGTAAAACGGATTGAAATGGGCAAAGGTGCTAATCCGACTGTGATTTTGGAACAGTACGGTGTGGAAGTTGCTAAACAAGTAGGGGAACAACCAGCTAAAGTATCTAAACCAGCTACTACAGCTTCTGTGGGTAATCCTATTTCGATGGTGAAGCCGATGGGAAATCTTGTGGGGGCGGCTTCATAGTTATGAATTTACAAGAGCAAATAACATTTGCTGGTTTACCTTTGGCTGTATATCGGGAAGTGGCGGCGCATCTTCGTCAGGTGGTAGGTGTGGAAGTGGGACTAATTCCCCAAGCATCTGTGGAGTTTGATTACAACCAAAGTCAAGTTTCTGGCTTATGGGTTTCATGGACATCAACTGCTGATGAGGAAAGTCGGGAAAAGTTTAAGCAGATAGTGGCTTATTATCAAAATCGCTATAAGTTGCTTTGAACATAAGATTTGATGATGTTAATCAACGCAAATTTAATAACCTGCAATTCTGATTTAATGTGGAATGGTGCGTTACGCTGTCGCTAACGCACCCTACTTTTTTGCTTCTGCACTTTATTTAACTGGCAAGTAACAACTGATAAGTAGGTGAACACAATAAAACCAAACTGTGTAAAGAAACGTAAAATCACTGAAAACTTCTTTACTCTTGCCTCTTGCCTCTTGCCTCTTGTCTTGCTATGACGACAATTTTCAACGCCAACCTACTTAACTTAGGTTAACAGAAGATAGCTGGGTTAAACTGACAAGCAGGTTAATGCAAAATATTTATTGGCTGCTCTTCGGTTTAGGCGTTATTTATAATGGAAAACTGGCAATTTCTGATACAGAAACAGGGGGATCATACTTGGCGCACGTTGGAGTCGTCAAATTTGGAGATTTGGGCAGGTAATTACCGAGTTTTGGCTCGTTCTGGTCTAAATAATACGGATGTTGATGTGCGAGTTACCCATATATCTACTGACGAAGTTCCGCCGAAACGGAGACTTCTGAAGCGATCGCGTCGGACTAATAGTGAAGGACTGATGGCTGTAATTCCTTTTACGCACTTTAAACCAGGGATTTGGGAATTACGCTGCTCTGGGGATATTATGTCAGATATGCTGGGTCAGTCCTGGCAACGTACCCTCCTTATTCAGGTATCACCCCTAGAAACTAGCTCTACGCCGCCTCCTCAACTGGTTGAGGAATGTGATCTGGCTGTGGCGACTGATGCTGATACTGAAGTCAGTATTGTGATGAATCACGGTACTCCCGTCTGGTTTAAGGGGGAAACAACTGAGCAGATTTTACAAAACTTATTAGATTTAGCTTTACCTGAAGATGAATCCTTACTAGATGAGGAGACTATTGAAAATGCGCCGATTTTACCACCACCTCTACTACTGAATCTGAGTTTAGATCAAGATACTTATATTGTTCGTTGGGGGGACAATTTTACGATTCATGGTGATGTGGAAGTAAATGAAATAGAGAATCTGGAAGATGAAGGATTTTCTCTGGGGGGACTTTGCCAACTCCGGCTAGAAATTGCATTGCGATCGCCTTTAGAATCAAAAGTTATCAACCGGATTCAGCAGCCATTAACAAATCAAGTCTTACCTTTTGGTTTTAGCAGTTTGATTAATATTCCCCTCAACTGTGAATCTAAGTTACTTTTAGCAGATATTAATTTATATGGTGCATTAACTGATGTTGGTGAGATCATTCTTTTGGCTAATCATACCTTCACGATTACAGCCAATGTCACTGAATTACTAGCACGACAAACTTTCCCATCCCATTCCAGTTACGCTTTACCAGAAATAAATTCACCGATTAAGCCTAAGCCCTCTATCAAGATTCGATTAGAACTTTTTAATGTGGCTAAAACGCCAAATTTAGCCCAGTTTCACATTTTAAAGCCCTCTCCAAACCAACCTTTGCCACCCCAGATTAAACCTCTAGTATCCTTGAAAGTTTTTTCACCACAATTACCAAATTTACCTCAAAATCCCACACCTGAGATTACTACTAATTCGCCACCAAACTCTCTGGCAAAAACCCTGGCTATTCATCCAATTGATTTGAAAAAGTTGGTAATTAAACCAGTCCATACTACTTTACCTTACTTGAAACGGTTGCAGGTTAAGCGGACTCCAGGGGAAACAGTCACCGATCAGTTAGATGTTGCTGAGAAAGAATTAGCACCTCTGAAGAAGTCTCCACTTTTACCGACTGTAGGAACTTCATCAGTAAAAATATTGAAATCACCAATTGATGAGTCTATCCTGGAGGACACATCCTATGCGGAATTAATCGCGGGAATTGTGGCGGGGGAGAACTGCTTGCAGCAGGACTTCCCGATCGCAGATGAGGAATTGAATGTGGTTGATTCTCAGGAAAATTACTTAATTCCCCAGGATGAGGAATTGAATGTGGTTGATTCTCAGAAGGATTCCTCTCTCTTACAACAATGGGTGGACGGTCAAGGATACTTATTAATTGAAGCTGTTTCTGAAGAATCTTTAGACAATGATGCTGATGAGGAAATAGCAACTCAGGTAGATTCTATTGCTGATAATCTTCTTTTAGAACTTAATGAACCGGAAATAGTCACTATCACCAGTCCAATCATAACCCAGCCGGGATGGTTGTCTCAAGAAATAGTTATAGATGATCTGGTGGTGGCAGAGGATGGGGATAGCTTGGGTGATGAAGCTATAGATGATCATAATTATTCTCTTGTCCCGGAGGATAAAGCTACACCAGAGAAATCTGGCGTGATGATGGAGTCTTTACCAACTCCTCAATTGTTTTTACCAGAGGGTGAACTTGTTGCTGGTACATCTGTAATGGTGCGTGTAACAATACCCGAAGTTTCATCTGCGTTAGCTATTAAGTTATGGGTGGAAGATTACCAAACTCGGAGTCTCCTGGATGGACCACATATCCTATCAGATTTACGTTCTAATGCCTGGGGAGAAGAAGAAACGGCAATTTACTTCAAAGTTCCTTTTGGCTGCTTAGAAATCCGGTTATCGGCGATCGCTCTTGATCAGACTACTCAGCAAGAAAGTGACAAATTCACCATTATTAAAACAGTAATTCCCCCTAATTTACCAACCATAGAACTGGATGAAATGTTGGGAATGTAAAAAGCTGTGTTAAAAATCTTGATAATTTGGCAAATTAGGGATGGTTTTGCAGTAAGCTCAATTTGAATTGTAGTAAGACTTTACAGGACTTTAATTCTATGTCAAGTTCATTTTTGCCTACTATTTTGGCTTATTCCTCCTTTTTACCCTCTATCCTCGTTCCCCTAACTGGCTTGGTTTTACCAGCAGTTATTTTCGCATTTTTGTTTTCATACATTGAAAGCGAAGATATTGCTTAATTAGAGTATGGGTAATTGGTTAACGTGAGTTCGACACGGAGAGGGGTTGGGGTGAGGTTCAATGACTCCTACGTCGTCACGCTACGCTATCGAATTCACGTTTGGTTACTTGATTTTTTCGCCAATTACTTATTTACAAACAAAACCGCCTAAATCATTGATTTAGGCGGTTTTTATAGCGATTTTTGCAGAATAAGTTCAGAAATGATAATCAAGCAAAAATCCAGTTTTTTGTATTTCTAATTGCTATCTTCTTCCAGAATAGTAGTTATCAGGTAGGTGAGGACAGAAATTGGTGAAAAAAGTCATAACACAAAAGACTTTCAAACTGCCTATTCCCTGTTCCCTATTCTCTGTTCCCTGCTATGGGATTACATTGAAGAACCAATTCCTGAGTAAGATCCATAAAAGAAAATACCTACAACAGTTATTACACCTAATCCTGCGATCGTAGCGACGACCCACAGAGGAATTCTTCCACTTCCAGACACAGTTTTTTCCTCACTTACAAAAATTGTCGGTTGTCAGTTGTCAGTTGTCAGTTGTCAGTTGTCAGTTGTCAGTTGTCAGTTGTCAGTTGTCAGTTGTCAGTTGTCGGTTGTCGGTTGTCAGTTGTCAGTTGTCAGTTGAGAATATTCTTTCTGTAACTTGTTACCTATTACCTATCACCTAACTAGCAACTGACATTAAAAAGTCCAGTTAGTTAAAGAAGTAACTGGAAAATAGAATTCCCAGAACGAAGACTAATAGTAGTCCGAGATAGAGAGAGGTACGGTTTAATTCAACCGGTTGTTGATTGGGATTAGGCGTTCTTTCCATGATTAACTCCTAGCGTTGGATAAACTGCATTGAGGCGATCGCGCCCAAAAAGAATACAGTAGGGACAGCTAAGGTATGCACCGCGATCCATCTGACTGTAAAAATGGGATAGGTAACTGGTTGATTGATGTTATTACCGCTAGTCATGATCTCAAATTACTTTCCAATAAATGTTTCTACTTGTTTTTTTGCGTCAAAACGATCACTTACAATTGGCACTTCTTGACGGACTTGAGTAAAATACTCATTAGGACGAGGTGTACCAAATACATCATAAGCCAGACCAGTGCTGACAAATAACCAACCAGCAACAAACAATGCGGGAATGGTGATGCTGTGAATTACCCAGTAACGAATACTGGTAACAATGTCAGAAAACGGACGTTCTCCAGTGGTACCTGCCATTTATTTCACTCCCTTATCAAAAACTATTATTGAGTTTATTATCCTACAAAGTTTAGACAGAGTTACAACTTACAACTTTCTTCTGGCGAATACATCCATAGTTGGGTGTAATTAAGCCGCTGGGGCTGTTGTTGCCTCTGGTTTGGGGTTATATTTGAGTAAAACACCGCGATCGCCAATGATAAAGCCTTGATCAGGGCTAAAAAATACAATTTTGTAAAGATTAGCTGCAACTGTTTCTACATCACGGTCTTTTTCCCAAGTTTTACCACCATCAGTGCTGCGGAGTAAATTACCGCTACCACCACCGACCCAAATTTCCTCAGGTGTCCGATAAGCTAAATCCAGTAAACCCCAACTCGTAGATAACTCTGGATATTCTCCCTCTAACCACTCTTCAGGTTTTGTCGGATCACTAAACTGGACCTGACCACCCCGTGCTAACAACCACATTTGTCCATCGTTAGTAAAACCCATATTTTCCAAACGACGGGAACTATTGCGGTTATGGGGTTGCCAAGCATTTTGACCAGGTTCCCAAGTGGAGTAAAAACTCCCTTTCGCAGAAACAGCGATATACTTACCATCGGGCGATCGCTCCAAATTCCGAACCACGCCAACAGCCGCCTCCAAACTGGCTTTCCAGTTTTGACCACCATCTGTAGTTTGGTAAATAGCCCCCACATCAGTAGCCATTTCTGCTGTATTTTCGCCTATTGCCGTCACAGCAATCGGATTACCCGGTAACTTTTCGCTTAAAGAAATCCGTGACCAAGACTTACCCTCATCAGTAGTGTGGAGTAGCAGAGAAGGTTCTCCGGCAATCCAACCTTCCTGACCAGAGAAACTAACCGAGTTAAAACGATATCGAGGATCATCCAACTCTAATTTTAGCGGTTGCCAAGTCTCACCACCATCATTAGTTTCTAAGAGAGTGGCATTACCGCCCACCAAGTAACCATGTTGAGAGTTGCCAGTAAAGCCAATATCTAGCAACTTCGCATCCGTGGGAACATTAATCACTTGCCAGGGATTGTAGCTAAGAGAAGAAACACTACTACACCCAATACAAGCGATAACTACTATTAATGCGGCAACAAACTTTTGCCACTTTTTTACAATTGAGTGCATCAGTATTACTGAGGTTTTCCTAAATTTGGTAGATTTTTGTCGAATTCCCTGCAAAGAGAAGTTCTTTCTGTTCCCTGTTCCCCGTTCCCTGTTCCCTGTTCCCTGTTCCCTGTTGCTCGTAAATAAAGATAGCGGTTTTTACTGTAGTCCGTAAAGGCTAATGAAAAACAAGAATCCCAGAGCCAAAGCCCCAAAAATCAAAATGTTCTTTTGAGTTGGTGTCAGCGTATTACCACCTAAACCGTAACCCAAATTCTCCTTAAAGCCAGAGGCAGTACCCGCCGGTCCAATATTCGCAAAAGCAGTTTTCTTGGCTATACAAACTGGACAACGCCAATTTGTCGGTAGTTCTGCAAAAAGTGTTCCGGGGGGAACATCACTTTTATCGTCTCCCTTCTCAGGTTCATAAACATAGCCGCAAGAGCGACACTCATAGCGGTCTAATACTGGAGTTTCCATAGCTTGTTCAGCTTGTTCACTCATGGCTTTTAGTCTCGCTTCAGGGGAATTATTAAATATACGTTACAAATTATGACATAATTGTTGGACTTTTCTATCACTAATCAAAAGGATTCAAATACAAGGATCTACTCTGTTGCCCAGATTTCAGAAAACCCTAAAAGATATAATGTAAAAGAACATTATCCATATATTTCACTGAACACTTGTCAGTTGCCACCTATCAAGCCATAAAACTGATAACTGATAGCTTATTCCTTACACCATTAGCGGTAGAAAAACATTGTGTTTGTTCTTAGCGGTTACGAGTACCTTCTAGGCTTTTTCATCCTGTGTAGCCTAGTACCAGTCCTAGCACTGTCAGCCTCAAAAATTCTTAGACCCAGTGGGAACAGTCTAGAAAGACGCACTACCTACGAATGCGGACTAGAACCTACTGGCGGAGCTTGGATTCAGTTCAACATTCGCTACTATATGTTTGCTCTAGTCTTCGTTGTTTTTGACGTAGAAACAGTATTTTTGTATCCCTGGGCAGTTGCATTTAACCGTTTGGGTTTATTGGCATTTATCGAAGCCCTAGTCTTTATTTCGATTCTTATCATCGCCTTAGTTTACGCATGGCGGAAAGGAGCTTTGGAATGGTCTTAAATTCTCATATCATCACCCAGGACACAGAACAAATCATCAACCCCATTCAACGTCCTACAGTCACCCATGAACTGTCAGAAAACGTGATTTTAACCACCGTTGATGACCTTTACAACTGGGCGCGGCTTTCTAGTTTGTGGCCTTTACTGTTTGGTACAGCTTGTTGCTTTATTGAATTTGCGGCATTAATCGGCTCTCGCTTCGACTTTGACCGTTTTGGGTTAATTCCCCGTTGTAGCCCCCGACAAGCCGATTTAATCATCACTGCCGGGACAATTACCATGAAGATGGCTCCCCAATTGGTGCGTCTTTATGAACAAATGCCCGAACCCAAGTATGTGATTGCTATGGGTGCTTGTACAATCACAGGGGGAATGTTTAGCGTTGACTCCCCGACAGCAGTGCGCGGAGTTGATAAGCTAATTCCTGTAGATGTGTATTTGCCTGGCTGTCCGCCCCGTCCAGAAGCGATTATTGACGCAATTATTAAACTGCGGAAGAAAATTGCCAATGAGTCCATGCAGGAACGGGATAACATCAAGCAAGTCCACCGTTACTACAGTACAACTCATAATATGAAGCCAGTTCCCGACATATTAACGGGTAAGTATATGCAGTCAGATACTCGCTTCAATCCGCCAAAAGAACTAACAGAAGCAATTGGTATGGCTGTACCCCCAGGATTGTTGACAGCAAAGACACAGAAGGAGGAACAAGCACGTGGCTGAAGAAGAATCGAAACCAGTTCCCGTAGCGGAATCAGCTTTAGTTCAACCCGGTAAAGTTTCCCAATGGTTAGCGGAAAATGGCTTTTTCCATGAGTTTTTAGAACTTGACGCTAACGGAGTAGAAATAATTAAAGTCCCTGCAAATTTTCTACTTCCCATCTCTACAGCTTTGTATGCCTATGGGTTTAATTATCTGCAATTTCAGGGCGGTATTGACTTAGGTGCAGGAGAAGAATTGGTAAGTGTTTATCATTTACTCAAAGTTAGTGATAATGCTGACCGTCCTGAAGAAATCAGGGTGAAAGTGTTTTTACCTAGAGAAAATCCCTCTGTACCTTCAGTTTACTGGATTTGGAAAACAGCAGACTGGCAAGAACGGGAAAGCTATGATATGTATGGCATCATTTATGAAGGTCATCCTAACTTGAAACGGATTTTGATGCCAGAAGATTGGGTAGGTTGGCCCTTACGAAAGGATTACATCTCACCTGATTTTTACGAGTTACAAAACGCTTATTAAGTATTGCTGGAATTGAATTTTCAGTAGTAACAATTAACCCCTTTCCAGTCGTGGAGAGGGGTTTGAATTATCAGCATTTATTTATGTAGGGTTTGCTGATAGCGTAGCGTTAGCCATATAACCCACATTCAGCATGAGTAAATATACTCAAAATATTTTTCCCAGCAGGTTATTTTGTCAAAAAAAGAATTTCATAAAACAGCTAAAACCCAATCATAATAACCAGTTCATGCTTTTTGCTATCTAGGTCGGTATTCAATGAATTTAATCTCAAACCAACTAATTTATTGACATTATTCTCAATAAACTTGATTCGAGCTTTAAATATATCGGCGATGGCTACGCCGCGCCGAAGGCATCGCTCTAATATAGAATTGCGTGTCATTGTCTGAAAGCCTTGTTATCATTGGGTTATGGATAATTCCGAAAATTCAAAAAACACCTGCGGAATGTGGGATATAAGAGACTTCCAAGAAATAAATTATCCTAAGAAACGAACCACAGAGGCACAGAGTACACAGAGAGAGAATTTCTGCATCAGTTTTGGGACATTTTTTTATTTGGAAGTCTCTAAAGCTAAAACCGTTTATTAATAAAGTTCCCTGTTCCCAAATCAGGATACCCAAGGTAAAAGGATAAACAGGATAAGGAAATACATATAAAATAATTGGCGTTGTTGAATTGAGGTATAAAAATCAAAAATTCCATTTCTCAAACTCTTACTCTTTGCGCCTTTGCGCCTTTGCGTGAGACGAATTTATACTTTTATCCACCAACGCCAAATAATTAAATCCTGAAAATCCTCAAATCCTGAAAATCCTGATTCAGACAATAAAAACTATTTCACACCAGCTAATTCCTTCTTAAAAAAAGCTTGTAAAACAGTTTCCGCAATTTGAGAACTACTCAAACCTAATGCTGCAAAAGATTGATCCGGCGTAGCATGATCTACCAAAATATCAGGGACACCAATCCGCTTCACAGGGACAACAATATCAGCATCAAGTAAAGCCTCAGCCACAGCAGAACCAAAGCCACCCATTAAACAACCTTCCTCCAAAGTCACAACCCGACCAATTTGTTTAGCCAAAGGTAAAATCAACTCAGTATCCAAAGGCTTAACAAAACGAGCATTAATTACAGTTGCTTCAATACCATGTTCGCTGAGAATTTCCGCCGCTTGCATTGCTGGGTAAACCATCGTACCATAGCCGACAATCAACACATCATCACCTTGGCGGAGAATTTCCCCCTTCCCGATTTCTAAAGCTTCCCAGCCTTCCTCCATTAAGGGGACACCGTGACCATTGCCACGAGGGAAACGCATAGCAATAGGTCCATCTGTGTAATTAATCCCAGTTACAACCATCCGTTGTAATTCCGCCTCATCCTTGGGAGCCATGACCACAATATTCGGAATACAACGCAGATAAGCAATATCATACATCCCTTGGTGAGTCGGACCATCAGCCCCAACAATCCCCGCCCGATCTAAACAGAAGAATACAGGTAGATTTTGAATGCAAACATCGTGAATAATTTGGTCAAAGGCACGTTGTAAGAAAGTGGAATAAATAGCAGCGACAGGACGCATACCTTCACAGGCTAAACCAGCCGCCAAAGTAATGGCGTGTTGTTCAGCAATACCCACATCAATATACTGATTAGGCAATTTAGCTTGTAGTTTATCTAAGCCTGTACCAGTAGCCATTGCGGCTGTGATACCGACAATTTTAGGATTTTGTTCCGCCAGTGTTACTAAAGTATGAGAAAAGACCTTAGCGTAAGCAGGAGGTTTAGGTTTACTAGAAGGAATCGCTTTACCAGTAGCCAAATTAAAGGGAGTTTGAGCGTGGTAGCCGACTTGATCTTTTTCTGCTAGTTCATAGCCTTTACCCTTAGTTGTGACTACATGAACTAAAACCGGGCCAGTAATTTGATGTGCCTGTTGGAATGTGGCAATTAATTCTTCTAAATTATGTCCATCAACTGGACCCATGTAGGTAAAGCCCAATTCTTCAAAAACTGCGCCGACTTTAGGAACTGCTAACCGCTTCATTCCTTCTTTGATGCGTTCCAGTTCTGGAGAGATAGATTCACCAACAAAAGGAAGATGTTTTAACTGTTCCTCAATTCCATCTGAGAGAAACTGCACAGGTGGACTCAACCGCATTTTATTGAGATAACGAGGAATCGCCCCCACATTGGGAGAAATTGACATCTCATTATCATTGAGAACCACCAGCAGATTAGTTTTGGGGAGGTGTCCAGCGTGGTTAATAGCTTCTAAAGCCATACCCCCGGTTAAAGCACCATCACCAATGACAGCAACGGTTTTAAATTTCTCCCCTTTTAAGTCGCGGGCTAAAGCCATCCCTAAAGCAGCGGAAATACTGGTAGAAGCGTGTCCTGCGCCAAAATGATCAAATTTGTTCTCGCAGCGTTTGAGATAACCTGCAACGCCATCTTTTTGACGGAGAGTATCGAAATTACTGTAGCGTCCGGTAATTAATTTGTGGGGATAAGCTTGATGTCCCACATCCCATGTGACTTTATCCCGATCTAAATCTAGGGTTTGGTAAAGTCCTAGTGTTAATTCGACAACGCCCAAACCAGGACCCAAATGCCCTCCAAAGGCTGCTACGGTTTGTAGGTGCTTCTCACGAATTTGACGGGCAATTTGTTGCAACTGCCGAATTGACAAACCATGCAACTGGTTAGGATGGGTAATTTCACTCAAGTGCATATTATCGGCTTTTCCTCTTTAGGTCTTCTTTTAGCATGATTTTATTTTCCCACTTCCGGTGGCTTCTAAAATCTGACTGTCGTTAATTGTTGTTGTTTAACTATAACTTTTGTACGTTTTTAAGATTCATAGATAAATTTTTGCTTCATTCTTGGATGAGAATAGTATCAATGTTAAATCTTGATTTTAACTGTATACTAATCTGGCAACTGGCATAAATTAAGTAATTGGACAAAAATATTTACAGTCATTGCGAGGGAAGGGAAGCAATCACAACCCTGGGAATTGCTTCATTTCACTTCGTTGCATATGACTAACACCACGCTGCGCTAACGCAATGACATTGTGTAATTAATTCTGTCTCACTACTTATAACCTCCCAAAACCGCCAAACACCTAATCAACTGCTTTTTGGTGGTTTTTGGAACGTTAGATGTAATCAGAGCGTCATTAAACAGAGGATGGAATGGGAAAACATCAGGATCTTCTTTCTTCCTAGAGAAGACATATAATAGGGTTTTCAGGCTTTTGGGTGGGGTAATGGAAATGAATAGCCAGGCAAAAATAAAAATAAAATAACTTTAATGTGTATATTCAGTTTCTAGAGGTGATAATATCATCACCACCAAAAGGTTTGACAAAATCCTATTTTGAGAATTGATAGTTGATACCAAATAGCTACCATAAGTTTTTTGTAAAATAAATGGTCTGCTATATGACTAAAACTAGTTATTGGTATATAAATCTGACAATTTGTCTAATTGCTGGCATTCATGAAATTATTGAAGTGAGGAGTGAGCATGAAATTATTAGTAAGTTGGGGCTTGACATTGGGTTTGGCTGGTAGTGTGATGTTTGGCGGAATATTGGGAATCAATAACCTGCAAGCCTTAGCTTTACCACAGGAGCAAGTGGTAAAAACTTTACAAGAAGTACCCGTTTTTACACTAACTAATGCCCAAGGAGAATTTGTAGTTATCTCTAGGAAAAATCAATCCAAGACTATTTCCCAGGTAGGCTTTTTTCTGAGCAAGAAAGATGCTCAGATTTTTCTAGAACAGCGACTAAAAAAAGAAAATCCTCAGTTAGCAAGCACTATCAAAATCACACCTCTTTCTTTAGCAGAATACTATAAATTAGTTGTAGAAAATAATAAGAAGAAAGACTCTAATATAGTTTTTAGCTTAGTCCCTAGTAAACAACAAGTGGATCAAGCAATAACCATGCTGAATACCAGCGGTAAAACAGACAAAAAATTTGATGGTATTCCTTTGTTTGTGCCAAAATTTAAGCAAGACAATAGCTATTTAACAATTCCCAAAGGACAATCAGGAAAGGAGCGATTAATTCCTTTCTATTTTGAAAAAGAACAAGCAGTGGCTCTTTTAGAAGCATTTAAAAAGGCTAAACCACAGGAAGCAGCTAATACAGAAATTCAAGTATTAGATTTGTATAGAGTGATTGATACACTCAGTAGTAGTAATGATCCCAGCACTAATAAAATTTTCTTGTTTCCTTCACGGGAGTCAATAGAATTTATTCGTTCTATAGTTCCCGCGCAACCCAAGAAATAGAAAATTATTTTTACCTCCTGATATGTTAAAGCCAAATTATAAGGTTTCTGGATTAGAACTTTGGCAGTGGCGAACAACCGCAATTCAAGCGGCTATAGCTGCGGATATATCCCCAATGGAGGTAGATTGGCTATTATTAACAATAGCTAATTTAGACCGCTTGGCACTGCGTTTGGAGTCTTTCAAAATATGGCAGGAAATCCCCATAAAATTGTCTTTAACAGAATTAGAGCAATTGTGGCAAAGGCGATTAGATGACCGTTTACCGGTTCAGTATATTGCGGGAATGACGGCTTGGCGAAAGTTTCAACTCACGGTATCCAATGCGGTCTTAATTCCTAGACCAGAAACAGAGATATTGATTGATTTGGCTGTGGCTGTTGCTAATGATGAGGTGAAAACAGGACATTGGGCGGATTTGGGGACGGGTAGTGGGGCGATATCCATCGGTTTAGCTGAAGTCTTTACAGATGCGATGATTCATGCTGTAGATATTAGTCCTGCTGCTTTAGCCGTAGCTGAAACCAATGCTGAAAATTTGGGTTTTGGGGAACGGATTCAATTTTATCAGGGTTCTTGGTGGCAACCTCTAGAATCTCTCAAGGGTCAGTTTAGCGGTATGGTGTCCAATCCGCCCTATATTCCTAGTGATACGGTCTTAACTTTACAGCCGGAAGTGGTTAAACATGAACCTCATTTAGCTTTAGATGGTGGTGCAGATGGTTTAGACTATATTCGTCATTTAATTAATGTTTCCCCTGATTATTTGCGTCCTGGAGGGCTGTGGTTAATTGAAATGATGGCAGGACAGGCGGAAATGGTGCGGGAATTATTGGTAAGTAATGGGAATTATGGCAATATTTCTATTCATGCTGATTTAGCGGGAATTGAACGTTTTGCTGTGGCTTGTAAACGAGAGTTTGACTACTGATTGGGCGCAGGCCCTGAGACTGACTGGGCGCAGGACCTGCGCCCCTACCTCCTGTTATGGATTTTGGATTACGGATATTAACCCAAAATCCAAGGTTGCTTAAGCTAGGGCTGGTACGGGAATTTCTAAGTGAGGATATAATGGGAAGCGATCGCACAATGCCGCCACTCTCATTAAACAATCTTTAGTTACTGTATCTGAATCGGGGGAAAGTAGGCGATCGCTAATAATATTCGCAACTTCCGTAAATTCTGCCACACCTAAACCTCTAGTTGTCATCGCTGGAGAACCCAATCTTAAACCACTGGTAACAAAAGGTGATTCAGTATCAAAGGGAACTGTATTCTTATTCGCGGTGATATTCACAGTGCTAACTAGTTGATCTCCTTTCTTCCCAGTCATGCCAACAGAACGTAAATCTACTAACATCAAGTGATTATCAGTGCCATTAGACACTAATTTAAAGCCTCTGTTTTGTAATTGAGTAGCCATCGCCCGAGCATTTGCAATCACCCGCCCAGAATAGTCTGTAAACTCAGGTTTGAGAGCTTCACCAAAAGCTACAGCCTTACCAGCAATGACGTGTTCTAGTGGTCCACCTTGAGTTCCGGGGAAAACTGATTTATCCAGCTTTTTACCCAATTCGGCATCACGGGTCAAAATCAAGCCACCTCTTGGACCACGTAAGGTTTTATGAGTTGTAGTTGTGACAACATCACAATAGGGCAGGGGATTGGGATGATGACCAGTCGCCACTAAACCAGCAATGTGAGCAATATCTGCAAGTAAATAAGCACCAACTTCATCAGCAATACTGCGGAACTTTTCAAAGTCAATAATCCGAGGATAGGCTGAATAACCACAAATCAACAGTTTAGGACGTTCTTTGATCGCTAAATCACGGATTTGGTCATAGTCTAGTTGTTCGGTTTCTTTACTTACGCCATAATGACGGACTTGAAACCATTTACCAGAAACATTCACTGGTGAACCGTGAGTCAGGTGTCCCCCATGAGATAAGTCCATACCCATAATTGTGTCTCCTGGTTGCAGCAGGGTCAGGAAGACGGCAAAATTAGCTTGGGCGCCGGAATGGGGTTGAACATTAGCATGAGCCGCACCAAATAGCTGTTTAGCTCGGTCAATGGCTATTTGTTCAATTTTGTCAACAAACTCGCAACCGCCATAGTAGCGTTTACCGGGTAAGCCTTCAGCGTATTTATTGGTTAATACTGAACCTTGAGCAGCTAATACGGCAGCGGAGGTAAAGTTTTCACTGGCAATTAATTCTAGGTGATCACGTTGACGCTGTAATTCTTGGTTAATTAGTTCATTAATGGCAGGATCGGAGTTTTTTAGTAGGTCTGAGTTAGTTTTTGTCATTTTGATGATGCTGATAAAGTTGATGAAAATTGAAATTGGGGTTAAACCTATTACCAAAGTTGTAAATTAGGCAATTTGTTTATTATAAGAATTTAGACGGAAAACCTTTGGAGACTTCCAA
>NZ_VILC01000044.1:0-8218 GCF_009712065.1 Aphanizomenon sp. UHCC 0183
GAAAAAGTTGTCTGTGAGGGACTTACAATTAAAAAAATACTCAAAAATTTCTTGTGGTGCGGTCCGAAAAGCCCGCTAACCATCAAGGACGGGCAGGATGCCCATCCCACAAAATTGGGTAATTTATTTTTTGGTGTTCCCTTAACCCAACTACAGAAAGTGTACAAGGTATTGCTGCTAGTTAGCAAATAGGTCTAAATCTGTGACTGCACCTACACTGCTGGAAGATACCAGTTTGGCGTATTTGGCAAGTACGCCTTTGGTATATCTGGGTGGTAGTGGTTGCCAATTGGGTAATTGGACAAAAATATTTATATATATAGGAATCCGGTTTGATTCCTTGTGACGTTTGTCCTATTACTTACAGCAAGGGGTTGAGCCTACAAAAAAAGATCTAGTCTAAACTCCAATTTATACAAGGGTTAAAGAATTGAACGCAGATGAACGCAGATAAACGCAGATAAAGATTGAATATTAACTCTGTTCTTCTTTTCTTTCTTCGTGTTCTTCGTGTCTTTGTGGTTCATTTAATTCGTAATTTTCCGACGCAAAGGGAATTTTCATGAGTTTTGCAGCTTCTTGTAATAGTGCTTTTTGTTCATTGTGAATAACTTCTAACCGTTGGGAAATTTCGGCTAACCTTTGTTGTTTACTGTGAGTTTTTCTAATTGGGAAAATTCCGAATCTAGCAAATTTTATCCAAAGAGATTTTAATATTTTTTGGAATAATATAAAAGGAATTTTAAAAATTGACCAACTAGCCGTTTCTATAATTTTAACAATTGCTTTGATAATACTCCAAAGTACAGCAATTGTAAATAATAAAATTACTACGCCTCTGACTGGGTGATTTATTCCCCATGTGAATATTTCTAATATTTGGAAAAACCAGGGATATTGTGATAAGAAATCATGAATAGTAGTATTAATATTTTTTTGGATTACTTCTGATGTATTGTCAGTAATTTTCTCGACATTTTGCCAATGATTTTCTAAATAAGCTTTAGTGTTATCTGTTGTTTGTGTGGCTTTTTGTTGTACAGATTGGGTGAAATTATTAACACCATTTTTTACTATTTGCCAATGTTGGGTAACTTTGTCTGGTAAGGTTGGATTTAGCTGCATAGGCTTGAAAATATTCAAGATAACGAACCACAGAGGCGCAGAGGACACGGAGAGTAAGAAGGAAGAGATGCTATTTTCAAAATTAATTTTATTCAATTACCCAACTTCTTTAAGAAGTCGGGTATCTGGTATAATTCTAATTAGCAAACAGGTCTAAATCTGTGACTGCACCTACACTGCTGGAAGATACCAGTTTGGCATATTTGGCAAGTACGCCTTTGGTATATCTGGGTGGAAGTGGTTGCCAATTTGCGCGACGGATGGCTAATTCTGCATCTGATATATTCAGTTGTAATAGACGATTATGGGCATCTATGGTAATGCTATCACCTTCTGCTACTAGGGCGATCGCACCACCTACAGCCGCTTCTGGGGCAACGTGGCCGACTACCATGCCGTAAGTACCACCGGAGAAACGTCCGTCGGTAATTAAGCCTACGGAGTCTCCTAAACCAGCACCAATAATGGCGGAGGTGGGGGCTAACATTTCCCGCATACCAGGACCGCCTTTGGGTCCTTCGTAACGGATCACAATGACATCACCGGCTTTGATTTTTCCGGCTAAGATGGCATCTAAACAGGATTCTTCAGATTCAAATACTCTGGCAGGTCCTGTAATAACTGGCTTTTTGACTCCGGTAATTTTGGCTACTGCCCCTTCCGTGGCGAGGTTGCCTTTGAGAATGGCTAGGTGTCCCTGGGCATACATGGGGTTATGCCAGGGACGAATTACGTCTTGGTCTGGGCGTGGTTCGGCGGGGATGTCTGCTAATACTTCGGCGACGGTCTGCCCAGAAATGGTGATACAGTCTCCATGCAGTAAGTCATGAACCAGAAGCATTTTCATGACTTGGGGAATGCCGCCGGCTTTGTGTAAGTCTGTGGCGACATATTTACCACTGGGTTTTAAATCACAAATGACGGGAACTCTACCGCGAATGGTTTCAAAGTCGTCTATGGTTAATTCTACACCGGCAGCGCGGGCGATCGCTAAAAAATGTAATACTGCATTGGTTGAACCACCCACAGCCATAATTACAGATATGGCGTTTTCTATGGATTTGCGGGTGATGATTTGCCGGGGTAATATCTGCTTGCGAATGGCTTCGACGAGGACAACGGCTGATTGTTCGGTACTGTCGGCTTTTTCTGGGTCTTCGGCAGCCATTGTCGAGGAATAGGGTAAACTCATGCCCATTGCTTCAAATGCTGAAGACATGGTATTGGCTGTAAACATCCCTCCACATGACCCTGCACCGGGACAAGCGCCGCGTTCAACAGCTAAAAGTTCATTTTCGTCAATTTTGCCGGCACTGTATTGGCCAACGGCTTCAAAGGAACTGACAACGGTTAAGTCTTTACCCTCATAATGTCCGGGTTTGATTGTTCCACCATACACAAAGATAGCAGGGATATTCATCCGCGCCATTGCTAACATTGCCCCAGGCATATTTTTATCACAACCACCAATGGCCAGTACACCGTCCATACTTTGGGCGCTACAGGCTGTTTCAATGGAATCAGCGATGACTTCCCGTGATACTAGGGAGTATTTCATCCCTTCTGTTCCCATGGAAATCCCGTCACTGACAGTAATTGTGCCGAAAATTTGGGGCATTGCGCCGGCGGTTTTTACGGCAGTTTGCGCCCTTTGTGCCAGTTCGTTAATCCCCATGTTACAAGGGGTGATGGTGCTGTAACCGTTGGCTATACCGACTATGGCTTTGTTAAAATCTTCATCTTGGAACCCTACAGCCCGCAGCATGGCACGATTAGGCGATCGCTGTACCCCTTGTGTGATCGCTTTGCTTTTAAGATTTTCTGACATCTATCTTTTTTCCTTGTTTACTATCTATTGTCGCTTAGTCTTCAGTATTCCTTATACCAAATCTAAGATGTAGCTGCATAGAATCAGATTTTCGGAATTATTAACCGCAGATGAACGCTGATAAAGATGGATGAATAAGGTAAAGGATCTAAATTCAAAGCCCGACAGCAAGCCAGTTTTACTCCTTCTGACTTCTGGGCGCAGGCCCTGCGCCCCTACCTCCTGACTCAATACTGTTCGGTTAACGAAAATTTCCACGTAAACAACCTATTGTATAAAACCAACAAATCATTGAAAATGTTGGGTTATGGCTATGGCTCCTACGTCGCTACGCAAGCTATCGCCACACTTCGTGAACGTTCCGATTGCTCCGCAACGCTAACGCGAACAACCCAACCTCGTATTTTTGTTTTTTAGTCTAACCGAACAGTATTGCCTCCTGACTCCTGCTATTAGAAGGGGAAAAACTGTAATAAGACTGAACCTAAACTCCCTACAAAGTCCATAAAGCTGGGTTTACCCGCACTCACTGTTTCTGAGTAAGGCGTTTTTAATTCTGTAATAAAAGCTTGCGTTGTTTTCAGTCCTTCGGTATTTTTTTCTTTTTCAAATAATTCTGCTGCTATTTGGGCATCTTGTAAGGCGTTTTGTCTGTCTAAACTTTGATAACTAGCAATACCCCGGGCTAAGTATGCACCAGCATAGTCTGCTTTAAGGGCGATCGCTTGGCTAAAATAATCAATAGCTGGTTTAAGATTCCCCTTTTCTGCTGCTGCTATACCCCAAGCATAGAAATCTTCTGATTTAGCAATTTGCGAAGGTATTCCTACCGCACCTTGAAAATTTGCACCTGTAATATTCGCACCTTTCAATTCAGCATTCATTAAATAGGTATCTCTTAAATCAGCACCAGTTAAATTTGCACCACTGAGTTTAGCCTCACTTAAATTCACACCAAATAAACTTGCACCGCTTAAATTTGCACCCCGCAAATCCGCACCGGCTAAATTTGCCCGACTTAAATTAGCACCCACAAGATTAGCACCGTTTAAATTTGCCCCAGCTAAATCAGCCATGACTAATCCAGCGTTACCAAGAAAGCATTTTGGACACTTTTTATTTGCCAATAACTGCCTAATATCCTCATAACTTGCAGCTTGAACTGCACCTGATAAGCTCACACTGAGTAAAAATACAGATGTTGCCAAAATTTTACTGTTCATAATTTATTTTTGTATTAATCCAAGTTTTTGGTTTAGGGAACACCAAAAAATAAATTACCCAATTTTGTGGGATGGGCATACTATGCCCGCACCACAAGAAATTTTTGGGTATTTTTTTAATTGGAAGTCCCTTAGTGTGGTAATTGATAATTGGTGATTCTGAAAAATTTATTTCCTCTGTCCTTCTCCCTCTTCCGTTTACTTAGCCAAGTTTAAACCAATAATACCGATAATTATAAAAGACATAGAGATAATTTTTACAATCGTAAAAGACTCATGAAACCAAATCACACTAATCGCAGCAATTATCAGAGTACCCAACCCTGACCAAATAGAATAAACTACACTCATCGGAATTGTTCTCAGAGAAAGAGTTAAAAACGTTAAACACAGTCCATAAAACACAAAAATAAAAATTGAGGGGATAACCTTAGTAAATTCTTCCGACAGTTTCATACAAGTTGTACCAGAAACTTCAAAAATAATTGCTGCTATCAGATAAAGCCAACTAATTAACATAACTGTTATCTCACTTCTGTTTAATGGGAATATTTACAAAAAAAGGGAACAGGTTTTGGGCAACTTTACTTTTCGTTACATATTTCGGTTTTTTCCGTTCACCTACTTATCAACAAATATTCTGACTCCTGACTCCTGAATTCTTCCTGTAACCTTTAATTTGAAAGATATATATTAACCAAAGGCATTATTTCAGAACCTGGAAAAAATTGCTGTTTTCTCCGCTACTTGATAAAATCACATTGCTAGTTATCGATCTTTGACAAATGTTCAAAATTTTTACTCATTTTCGCAATTTAGCAATTGTTAGCTTGATCTGTCTGATATTAAGCTGGTCACTTCCCGTCCAAGCTGAGACTAAAATAGACCCCCAACTAGAAAAACAAGTTCTAGAAATTATCCGCAAACACCCAGAAATAATTATTGAATCTGTGGGAGCATATCAGCAGCAACAGCAACAGAATATCCAAAAATCACGGCAAGAATTTATCAATAATTTTCAAGCAAATCCTCAATCCGTAATTGGTGATTCTCCCACAATTGGTGCAACCAAATCAAAAACGGTATTGATAGAATTTTCAGATTTTGAATGTCCTTATTGTGCCGAAGCACATCAAACACTCAAAGATTTATTGGCAAAATATCCGAATAAATTCACCTTAGTTTATAAACATTTTCCCCTTTATCAAATTCATGATCAAGCATTACCCGCAGCTACAGCAGCTACAGCAGCATATAAACAAGGTAAGTTTTGGGAATATCATGATGCCCTGTTTACCAATCAGAAACAATTGGGTGAAACTTTATATTTAGATATTGCCAAAAAGCTCAATTTAAACCTCAAAAAATTTGACAATGATCGCAAATTAGCTAATAAATCCATCGAAAAAGACCTATTATTAGCCCAACAATTAGGATTAGGTGGTACACCATCTTTTATTATCACCAGTCCAAATTTTGCTGGACCTGTAAAACTCACAGAAGTAGAAGAAATATTGCAAGGTAAACAATAAAATCTGATGATTTGGAATAATTTATACCAGTTTCATGGTTATTGCCAATAAATCTGCACCTTTAGCTAGAGGTGGCACTTATTAATTAAGTGTTCTAATTACAGTAAGTGTAAGGAGTAGTCTTATGAGAAGTGATGAGGATAACTTTTCGCTTCTCAATTCCTATTTTATTGAAGCAGGAGTTCAGTAGTCAGAATAAATTAATGGGGGATTCCCACCCTTTGCGCCTTTGCGTCTACCCTGCGTGCGGGATCTCTAAGAGAGGCTATACAATAGAGATTTATGGTCTATCGCACATCTGAATCTGAGACTGTACCACTTAACTTCTACACCCAAGGTCAAGGATTTCCCATACTCGGCTTACATGGTCATCCTGGTTCGGGACGTAGCCTTGCCATCTTCACCAATCATTTATCACAACGCTACCAAACCATTGCCCCAGATTTACGCGGATACGGCAAAAGTCGGTTTCAGGGTAAATTTGCAATGCAAGACCATTTAGACGATATAGAAGCCCTATTAGATCGGTTAAAAATAGAAAAATGCTTAGTATTGGGATGGTCGCTAGGAGGCATTTTAGCGATGGAACTAGCCATGCGCCTACCCCAACGCATCACAGGCTTAATTTTAGTAGCCACAGCCGCTAGACCTTGGGGCAATCATCCCCGAATTTCTTGGAAAGACAATATTTATACAGGAATTGCAGGTATATTAAACTATATAAAACCCAGTTGGCAATGGAATATTAATACTTTTGGCAAGCGATCGCTCTTTCGCTACTTGATTCAACAACACACATCCACAGCTTACAATTACATAGCGAGGGATGCCCTACCAGCCTACTTACAAACCTCATCAGCCGCTACAAATGCCCTCTACAGTGCCATTAGAGCAGGTTATAATCGCACCCCAGACCTTTGGCAAATTCAATGTCCCAGCCTAGTGCTTGCTGGTGAACAAGATCGCCATATTACCGCTGATGCCAGTTTAGAAACAGCCCGACACATTAACAACTCCCAATGGCAATGTTACCCCAACACAGCCCATCTTTTTCCTTGGGAAATACCCCAACAGTTATTAGGAGACATTGACAATTGGTTAGCCAATAACCACCAAATCATGAAAGTTTAAATTAGGCATAACTCGTTCCCAGGATTAGCCTGGGAACGATAACAGCCTCTGGAATTGGTAATTAGACTAATTTTGACCGCTAAAGACAGGCTTTACTTTACGGTCAATCCATTCCCCCAAATCTTCAGCAATTGTTAAAACAGTAGGCTTACAGCGTTTGATATTCACTATAATTCCCTGCGCCCCTTCAATTTCCAAATCCTCTACATAGCCATTGCTGGCTTTAGTAGCTGCCGCAGAACTGAAAAATGGACCGAAGTAGTATGTACAACTGGGATTTTGTGTAACAACTTCTACCCACCAAGCAAGACCGAGTCCATTGAATGTGCTAATTAACCTCTCTTGGAAGTTATGCCAAATCGTTGTCATAGTTTTCGCCGATTTATAAACGTGATAACTGGGCGTGTGCAAATAGATTAAATTTATTGTCTTTTACAGTTGCTGACTTCGCAGACAAATATCCACGAGATCAGCTTTTGTACTATTGTTTTTTCAAAGCAATTGTCTGTAGTTTATCAAGATACAGTGTATTCTGCGATTTTTGACGATAAATTTCGTAAAGTGCCATACCAGTTGCCACCGACGCATTGAGGCTAGGAGTCTTACCTTGTAAGGGAATAGACACCAAAACATCACAGGAACGTTGTGTCAACATCCCCAGACCTTCGCCTTCACCACCCACAACTAAAACCACCGGTCCGCTAAACTTAACACTTTGTAATGGTTCGCTACCTGTAACCGCAGTTCCATAAATCCAAAAGCCTTGTTCTTTTAACTGTTCTAAAGCGCGACCCAGATTGACAACTCTAGATACAGGAAAGGTTTCTAATGCACCTGCTGCCACTTTTACGACAGTAGAAGTAATTCCCGCTGCTCTTCTTTGGGGAATCACCAAACCATGAGCGCCAATAGCTTCCGCCGTGCGAATAATCGCCCCTAAGTTATGGGGATCAGTAATACCATCAGCAACTACAATGACAGGATCAGTAATAGATTTGGACTTAGCAATCAGGTCTTCTAATTCAATATAGGCATAAGGAGCAATTTGAGCCGCTATTCCTTGGTGGTTAGCGCGACCAGTAATTTGGTCTAACCGCATTGGTTCAACTTCATCAATCACTGCGCCATTATCCTTGGCTTGCAAAATCAAATGATGAAATCTGGGATCATAACGAAGACGGGTAGTAATCCAAAGACGGTTAATACTGCGTTCATTTTCCAACGCCGTCAAAACTGGATGACGACCATAGATTAAATCAGTCTCTTCTGTGGATGTAATTTCTGGAAGTTCCTGGGAAGACTGATAAGAAGGACGATATCTACTGGTGAAGGATTTACCTTCATTTGCTAAGGTGATTTCTGAGGATGGTTCAGAACCA
>NZ_VILC01000044.1:8419-36670 GCF_009712065.1 Aphanizomenon sp. UHCC 0183
AACGGAAAATGATTTACCTTCTCTGTCTACCCTAACCTCTGGTGATTGTTCAGAACCGTAGCGAGAGCGAGGTTTAGCAGAATAGGATTTACCTTCTCTGTCTACCCTAACCTCTGGTGATTGTTCAGAACCGTAGCGAGAGCGGGGTTTTGCAGAATAGGATTTACCTTCTCTGTCTCCTCTAACTTCTGGAGATGGTTCAGAAGCATAGCGAGATGTCCGGGGTTTAACGGAAAGAGGTTTACCATCACTTTTGCCTTGATTACGGTTAGGTTGAGGGACAACGCGTTTGCCCTTGATTTTCACTGGCTGACCACGTTTTGGTTGTCCGCCGGCATGATTTTTCTTTGGTTGACTTGTCATAACAGTATTGAGGTTTGATTTAAATGAGTGAACAGCCCGATGACATCAATTTAATGAACCATTACAAATCAGTAACAATCGCCAGATGTAGCTTCTCACTATTTCTCTAGGGGAAGTTTTTGTAATAGCTCGGTTAAACGGGGGTAATCAGTAAGATATAGGTAGCCAACTAAGGTTTCTAAACTAGTTGCCTGTTGATAAATTTCGGGATTTAGTCGTTTATGACGACTCGTAGCAGAGTTACGACCTCTGCGAACAATTTCTAATTCGTTACTCCTCAAGTAAGGAGTTAACATTCGCAAATGTAGCGCTTGTGTTTCTGCTCTTACCTGATCCACTACGGAACGATGGTAATTTTCCAATCGTTGTTGTGGCCACAGATAAAACATTCTAACATATAATTCGTAAATTGCGTCCCCCAAGTAGGCTAATGCTGAAGGAGATATCTGTTTTATTTGGGCTGGGGATATTTGCTGGGGTAGTTGCGTCGCATTTACCAACCACGGGTAAATCTCTGATGAATGCTGTGTAGCGGTTTCATCTTCTTCGTGTTCGCCTGTTTCCTCCTTGGACTTCACAGATTAATCATTCCTTAAGAAAGCACTACATCGGGAGACAATTTTTGCCGTCATTATCTAAAACAACTTAAATTATATTTAACTCTCAACATAATACATTAAATGGGGGTTCTTCTTTGAGATGGGGGTGTGTAGTTGAATGAGATCCAGAATCTGAGGTAAAAGCCATACGGAAAGAGACTCCTAACTTCTACTGTAATCCAAAAATTAAGCTATCCAGATTTGACATCGGATAGCTTAATTTAGATTTTCCATTCAAGCAATCAAGCTGTAGGGATGTTTGCTAGGGCTGCTTCAACTGTAACTTGTAGGGAGAGAAATGTTTCTAAACGAACAAGCTTAACGGTTTGGGTGACACGAGCATTAGTGACAATTTGGAAAGTGCCTTCACTTTCAGATTCAGGTTTAGCCAGTTTGGCTAGTCTTACGAGCGCACCTAAGCCAGAACTGTCCACAAAGTCGATCTGTGAAAGATCCAAAATGATGTTTTTTGGACCTTCCTCAATTTTACTGCCGATTACTTTAATGAATGTTGGCTCAGAGAAAGCGTCTAATAAACCTGTGAGGCGGAATAGCTGACAGCTATCGCGGACTTCGCGTGTACCTCTCAGGCTCACGGTTAGATTTAGTGTTTCAGCTATGATTTTCTCCTCGTTCTTTTTACTAAAAGTAAACGTTCTAGTATAGATGGTTTTTGAGCAATTTGTCTATGTTGGAACCTGGCAAAAATTTTTACTAATTACCAATATCCATCATGACATTTTTTATCCTCAAGTTAGGCGATTGCGCCTTGACGTGCTGCTTGCATTTTTAGTACAAACTGCTCAAACAAGTAATCAGCATCATGGGGACCAGGACTGGCTTCTGGGTGATACTGAACAGAAAACACAGGTAGGGTCTTGTGACGGACTCCAGCTACTGTCAGATCATTGAGGTTCAAGTGGCTGACCTCGACTGTAGCAGTTGGTAAGGAGTCTGGATCAAGAGCAAAACTGTGATTTTGGCTGGTAATTTCCACTCTTGTTTGTAAACCAGCAGGTTGATTTAAACCCCGATGTCCAAATTTTAGTTTAAATGTTTCTGCACCGAGAGCATGACCTAAAATTTGGTGTCCCATACAAATGCCAAATATGGGTTTTTGGCTGTCTAGTAAGACTCTTGTGGTGTTGATACCTTCTGTGACGGCGGCGGGGTCTCCTGGTCCGTTGGAGAGGAAAATACCATCTGGATTGTATTTGAGAATTTCTTCTGGTTGTGTATCGGCAGGAACAACTATGACGCGACATCCATAACTGGCTAGACGGCGTAAGATATTCCGCTTGACACCAAAGTCTAGAGCGACGACGGTGAAGGTTTCGCTAATTTTAGCTACGGCTTCGGGGTTGAATTCCCAAGGAGTGGTTGTGGCTTCCATCCATTCGTAAACGGTTGGTGTGGTGACTTCTTTGACTAGGTTTAAGCCTGTCATGTTGGGTGCTGCTTGTACCATTTCCAACAATTCTGTTTCGTCGAGAATTGCGGTGGAAATGCCGCCATTCATGGCTCCAAACATCCGAATTTTCCGGGTGAGGGCGCGGGTATCTATGCCGTAAATACCGGGAATGTGGTGCTGTTGCAGGTAGTTGGGTAGGGATTGGGTGGAACGCCAGTTACTAGGTTTATGACATATATTGCGAGCGATCGCTCCCTTAACATGGGGTTGATTTGATTCTTCGTCTTCGGAATTAATACCAGTGTTTCCTAGTTCGGGATAGGTAAAAATGACGATTTGACCACAGTAACTAGGATCGGTTAACACTTCTTGATATCCGGTCATACCAGTGTTGAATACGATTTCGCCAATGGCAGTTCCTGTAGCGCCGAAAGACCAACCACGATAAGTAGAGCCATCTGCTAGGACAAGTAGAGCAGGTACTGCGTCAGATAAGGACATAGATCATTTGTAATTAGTAATTGGAGAGAAAAGAGGGTTTTATATCTTCTATAACTTATTTTTTTAGAAGACAGCAAAGGTATATCTTCTCATGGTTTATGAAGGTGGAGAGCAAAGAATAGGACATCAAATCTTCAGGCATCTATTGACATTTCCCGACAATAGGTTCATAATATTATATATGTATACGAGAGTTTTGTAGTTAATTTAAAGTCAATAAATATTTTGAGTAACTGTAATGGTTCCGAATAGACTTGAATGGCTACAAAGAAAATAAACCTTTCCTTAGAAAACTTGGTAGTTCTAGAGAAAATTTGGGTATTGAACTCGTTGATAGACAATCAAGAGCCTTAGAATTATGTTCTAAGGCAATGTGGGATACCACCTTCACTAACTCAGTTGGTGATGTTATACTGGGTATTCACGATATCTCAGATGTCGGCGAATGTCTCGGTTAAAAGTATCAGTCTATATCTACAATATTCATTTCTATAATTGTCAGTTGCTCTTTCAAGTCCTGGTCGCTAGGTCTTTTAGGGTATTTTTCATGGGTATAAACCCATACAGGATAGACAGAACAAGAATTTTGATGAACAACATACATAAATCGGCCTCTACGAGAAGCACCTTGAAGTTCTGGCATCAAAAACCGAATTTTTCTAAATTCAAAATCTGGTTTGTAAGCACCTTTAGGAAAATTCTCGCTATCTGATTCATCAAAAAGCGGATCTTTTGCAAGAGTCTCTATATACTTTTGTATCAAAGTCTCAAATGAATCTCTAGCTCTTTTATTTTTTTTGTAGTGAGTTTTAACAAGTTTAACAAGACTAATCTCAAACTTCTGCAATGGCCTTATCGAATATATTTCGCAACCAGGCACTACTATCCTCCGGCTTTACTTCTGGAATCCGTTCGTAATTTAAACGCAATTCCTCTAAAGTATCAGATAAAACAGCCTGATAGCCGGGATCATCTTGCTCAATACAATCAAGAATTGTATCAACCAAGAAATCAATAGCATCAATACAAGCATCAAAAGATTCTCTTTGGGAGCTAAGATTCAAAAAAAGCAAATAAATTTTTGATTTGAGGATATCCAAAAACCCTGTAGCTCCCTGCGTTTGTTCAATGAAAGAGTAGGCAAAATCTGTTAAGTAATCACGTTGTTCAGAAGAAAAATTGTTCCACTCAGTCTTGATCTCTCTAGATGCTTTTTTTAAACGTGAAGTAATTTCATCAAATTTTGAAGCAGAAGCAACCTTGTTGCCTCGAACTTGATAAATTTGACCAAAATCAATTAAAACTGCGCTAGACATGGTTAATACTTATACTTGTATATAAGAGAACTCCACAAAAAGAAATGCCCAATGTTATTCTGTTCGCGCAGCGTGCCAGAGGCATTACGAAACGAAGTGTAATGAAGAATCTCTTGAGATGCTTCGTTTCCCTATGGCTAACGCCACGCTCCGCGAACGCCACACTCAGCATCACAAAACAGGATTATTTATTTTGTGGCTTACTCTAAATAACATTAAATACTTTTCTAGAGAATATAACTGATACTTTTAACCGAGACATTCGCCGACATCTGAGATATCGTGAATATCCAGTATAACATCACCAACTGAGTTAGTGAAGGTGGTATCCCACATTGCCTTAGAACATAATTCTAAGGCTCTTGATTGTCTATCAACGAGTTCAATACCCAAATTTTCTCTAGAACTACCAAGTTTTCTAAGGAAAGGTTTATTTTCTTTGTAGCCATTCAAGTCTATTCGGAACCATTACAGTTACTCAAAATATTTATTGACTTTAAATTAACTACAAAACTCTCGTATACATATATAATATTATGAACCTATTGTCGGGAAATGTCAATAGATGCCTGAAGATTTGATGTCCTATTCTTTGCTCCTCACGGATAATATCTGGATAATGCCAAATAAGTAGGTGGGCGTTAAAAATTGTCGTTGGGGCAAGGGAACAGGGAACAGGAAGAGAGTTTTGAGTGATTTTACTTTTCTTCACATACCTTTAAATTTTTCTGTTCACCTACTTAGACAATATATTCTAAATATTGATCGAAAACTCAAAACCTTCCTGTAATTACTATACAATCCTTTACAAATAAATCATGATATGTATATAAAATCACCAGGAATCCTCCATCAAAACTTTAATTTTAAAATGATTCAATAGTCAAGCATTTTTAATTGGGTGGGAGGAGTACACTTGGGAAGAGCAGCCAGGGCGGTTAAAACATTCACTATGCTTCAGTATTTTTTATCCCGGACAGCCCTCATTTTTTGTTCCGTTAGTTTAGCGGTTTTGACTGTTGCCTGTGATCAAGATCAGCAGACAACGATAACTGGTGAGTCTAAACAATCTTTATCAACTGGGAGTTTGGCGGCTATCCGTTCTTCCAGTCAACGTAAACAACTGTTAGCTAGTCCAAATTCAACGCCACGAGCATCTGCTTCCACCCAATTAAGTTCTTTGGAAATGGCTCTAGATAAAGCTGCTGGTGCTAAGAGTATCAGCCAATCTGCTGTATCTGTGGATGATTGGAAGTTGGTGGTGAGTCAGTTCCAAGATGCGATCGCTCTCATGAAGCAAGTCAGGCGCAATAGTGGCAATTTTGCCTTTGCTCAACGTCAAATCGTTGAATACCGCCGTCAAGTTGCCTTAGCTCGCCGGAAGGCTTACCCCAAAAATTTAGCATCTTCTGTAACTCAGCCGCAATCAGTGGTCATTGAGGTTCCTCAACTACCGGGTAATGGGATAATTTCTGCCCGTCCCTCTGATAAAGCTCTAAAACCATCCTTATCTAAATCTAAGCCTAGTTTCTCGCAACCACCCACCCTCCCTCGCAACCACGAGGTATTTATTGCCCCAATTAAACGGCGAGTTGGTGGTACACCAATTATTGAAGTTACTTTCAATGGGACACAGCAGTTTGAGATGATTGTGGATACGGGGGCGAGTGGAACTGTGATTACCCAGAAGATAGCAGCAGCTTTGGGTGTAGTCACTGTCGGTAAAACTAAAGCGAATACTGCCAGTGCTAAAGCTGTGGAATTTCCCATTGGCTATCTTGATTCTATGGAAGTCGGGGGCATGACAGTAAATAAGGTCCCAGTAGCGATCGCTGGTACAGAATTAGAAACAGGACTTTTAGGACATGACTTTTTCGGTAATTACGATGTAACTATCAAACGTAACGTCGTAGAATTTCGTCCCCAAGGCCACTCAGAAGCTAATCCTTCAGAAAATCCACTAAATGTTCCAGCTTTGTCCAAGGGCTACCGCTTTGTAAAATTTCTTTAGCTAGAGTCACCCCTTGGGCATGATTTAGCCAGGGAACAGCACCTGCTACTTGCAATGCCAGGGAAGCATTTAACGCCACTATATCCTGTTGCGCTTGTGTGCCTTTCCCTTGCAAAACTTTTTTAAGAATCACCCCATTTTCTTGTGCGTTACCACCCTTAACAGCGTTAATAGGAGCAGGGATCACACCAACTTCCTGGGGATCAACAGCAGTTAGGAATACTTTACCATCTTTTAAAATTGCCAAATCGGTAATATCGCCCAAACCAGCTTCATCTAATTTTTCTCGTCCATGGAGAACCACCGCTGTTTGTGTTCCCAGGAGATTTAAGGCCTCAGCAACGGTTTCTATCAGTTGAGGATCAAAAACACCAATTACCTGACCAGTAGGATTCAGGGGATTTACTAAAGGTCCTAGTAAATTAAACACAGTCCGCACTTTGAGATTTCGCCGTAATGGGGCAACGGCTTTCAGGGCTGGATGCCACCCAGGGGCAAATAAAAATGTAATTCCTACCTCTTGCACTGCTGCTTGGACTTTATCACTGGCAGCAGTCAAATTTACTCCCAAGGCTTCTAAAACATCCGCGCTTCCTGTGAGACTGGAAGCAGAACGACTACCATGTTTAGCCACGGGTACACCAGCAGCAGCCACTACAAAGGCGACAGCGGTGGAAATATTAAAGGTTGATGCCCCATCACCACCTGTACCACAAGTATCAATTAACCGTTGGGACGGTGTTTCCCCGCCTTTGTTCATGGATATAGAAGACAGGGATTTTAATACTTCTGCCATTCCTGTTAATTCTTCAGCACAAATTCCTTTAAAGTTCAAGGCCATTAAAATTGCCCCTGACAGTTCTGGGGGAATCGTTTCATTTATCCATCCTTGCATCAATTCTGCGGCTTGAGTGCGGGATAATGATTGCCGTTCTAATAATTGTTTGAGTAAGTTAGACCAAATAGTAAAATCCATTGTTCGGCTTTTTTATGATGTTGAATGTAATTTTACCGAAAAATGGCTTTTTGTTGCACGCAGAGGCGCAGAGACGCAGAGAAAGAGCGCAAAGATGAGTTCTAAGCAATCAGTTGAGATTTTTTTAAGTTTTGGTTAATTTCATAGTTACTAATAAATAGTTCTTTGCCTTTTTCGGCTTTTTTTTGTTTATAGTTATTCATGCCATATTGTAATTCCCATGCAATGATATTTGCCCATTTAAAGTTTTCTCTAATTTCTGGGCAATCGTCATAGGTAATTAACCAGTTATGGGGACATTGTTTTAAATTTGAAGCAAATATTTGATGATCAAATCCTGTATGTAAATCTCCTTTTTTTCCATATAATTTAGATTTTTCGGCTTTAACATAAGGAGGATCTAAAAATATGAATACTTCTTTTCCTGGTTCATTAATCAGATGGCTATAATCTAAGTTGGTAACTTTGATATCTTGTGTTAGGATATTTTCTAATTTTTCTAGTCTATCTATTGATGAGTCGGTAAATCTTTTATGAAAAGATTCTAAAGAAAATCCACCGGATTCTATAGTTCCAGAAAATGTAATTCTATTCAGAACAAAAAACCGGACTGCTCTTTCTAAGTCTGATAAGGTGTTAACATTTACATGAGCTAATTCGGCAAAAAGTAATTTTCCATCTTGAGAATTTTCTTTAACTTGACGAACTGCGGAAACTAATTTTGGTAAATCAGATTTTGCTAAATGCCAAAATAAAAATAATTCTGGGTTTAAATCGTTAATAGAAATCTTTAAATTGGGAAATCTTTGTTTGAGATAAATGAAAACTGAACCACCACCAACAAAAGGTTCTCTGAATTCAGAAAACTTTTCTGGAAGACATTCAGCGATGCTTTTAATTGCTCTTGATTTTCCACCAGGATAACGGAGAGGACTTTTGATATTCATGTTATTTGAGTTTCGAGAAGTGATACAGCATGATTCAGAAGTAAAACTGGCTTGCTGTCAGGTTTTAAATTTAGATCCTCTACCTAATTAATCTGCAATCTGCTATAATATAAATCCCATGTTTTAATATACTAGGACTTACGCATTAACCAAGTTTACCAAATATGTAATGTGGATTTTATCTCTTATAGGGTGCGTCAGACCCGATAATTTGACAAGAAACAAATTTCCTCTATCTGACGTGGTTGGTGAGCTTGCCGAACCACACCCTACTTTTATAAGTTATTCCCAAAGCTGAAAACGACGTAATTTCTTTCATTCATATCATGGTAAGTTAGTGAGCGTACGTAAGTCATATGTACTAAGCTAAAATTAGCCTTTTGGAAACCTTAATATATCAACTTATGAATCGTTCAGCCCCCTATCAACCATTAATATTCCGAATCCTGCATGGTATAAGCGGGATTTTAGGAATTGGTGCAATTATTAGCGGCTTCTTAGTGTACAATACTTTTGATAAAAGATTTGGATATATCCCAATTCCCAAAATCAATCCTATACAGGATATTCATGGGACATTGGCAGTATTTTTCTTGATTCTACTACCATTTTTTGCTGTTTATAGTTTTCATGCTGGAAAAAGACGACTATTACAACCAGACTCTATCCAAAACCTAACTCAATTTGGTAAACCAATTTGGTGGATAAGCCTACAACGTTTAGTAAATACTAAAATGTTGCTTGCTGCTGTTTTGGCGGTAGTATCTGGGAGAATGATGAAGGAAGAATGGCTACCACTAGGAGAACTTGATCATGTTTGGTATTATGCTCATCTCATGGCTTGGGTAATCATAATTTTTTGTTTAGCAATTCATGTTTTAATGTCGGCTAAAGTTGGTGGTGCGCCATTATTATTATCAATATTATCCTGGAAATTCCGCCCGGAAGATAGCCCTGGTAAATGGTATAGTCGTCTCTGTGTTTGGTTGGGTAATTTTTCCCATAATCTTCGGGAAGAAATTAATCAGTTTATGAAGGGTGGTTTATTATTGCAAATTATTGAGGTAATTGTCTTAGGGGGAATTATCTCAGCATTTATTTTACCTTTGTTTTTTTCTGGTGGTCAATAATTGACAAATTGAACAAAATTAAGAGTTCTCCAATTAAAAAAATATCTCAAAATTTCTTGTGGTGCGGGCATCTTGCCCGCTAATAATACAAGGACGGGCAAGATGCCCATCCCACAACATTGGATTATCTTTTTTGTGGGGTTCTCTAAATAACATTATCTTCTGCTTTAACAAGTCATGTATGTTTGTTATTAAAGATTATTCGTAAACCATTGCCTTAATTGAACAGTCTTGTCTGTTTTCGTTGTATCAGTAGTGGTGGTTTCTGGGTTTTGTGTTATAACCCAGTTGTGAAAATGAACTCAAACGAAAGACTACTCTATGGAACCAGACAAGCTGGCGCGATTGAAAGAGTACGGTGAATTTATCCTCCGCAAAATTGACTCAGTTCCCCAACGCCCTTCCCAAGAGGAAGATTGGGTTCCCACTAGCCTTGATGATTGTCTGTTGCGGCTGCGAGAGGCGGCACAGAAAACTGTTGAACTAGCCAACTCACCGGTGAAAATTGGCGTAATGGGAGAGTTTAGCAGCGGAAAAAGTTTGCTACTAGGCAGTCTGATTGGTTATGCAGACGCTTTACCTGTAAGTGAAAATCCGACAACAGGTAATGTCACAGCTATTCATATTAAACCCCAGGATGATTTTGCAACTACTCAAGTAAATAATTATACGGTGGAATATTTATCCCATGAAGGGGTAAATGAGTGCTTACACTTCATTCTCAAAGAAGCAAACCGTCGCGCTACGTCCGCTGGGGTGACACCTTTACAGGTAGCTAAAATTAAAACTGGTAAGGATATCAGTATTTGGTGTGAGGAAGTTTGGAAAAGCTCAAATAATTTAGAGTTGCGTTATTTGGTGCGGGAGTTAGTGCTATTTTTGCGGGCTTATCAGGCTTATGGTGAGGCTTTATGCGGTCGCTTTTACCAAATTGATGGTATTACTGCCCGTGAGGGTTTACAACTGGCAGAAATGCCAATGGCGATTCAATCTCTCAAGTTTGAGGATTTACCAGCGGCGAATGTTCGCTTACCAAATGCGCCACAACGATTAGGAACGCAATTATTACAAACCAGTTTTCTCTTAATTCGTCGCGTTGATATTGAAGTGAAAATATCACGGGAAATTTGGGATGTTACGGGTGCAGAAGAATTTGTGTTGTTGGATTTTCCGGGGTTGGGTGCTGCTAATTCTGGGGCTAGGGATACATTTTTATCGTTGCGAGAATTGGCACAGGTACAGACAATTCTAGTCTTACTGAATGGTAAATCGCCGGGGAGCGATCGCGCCCATAAAATCTTCACAATGATGCAGCAACAACGCCCAGGACAAGACCTCAAGGATTTAATTCTCGTCGGTGTGGGACGTTTTGATCAACTGCCTTTAGAAAGTGAAGGTGGAGAAAGAGAACTAGATTTATTAATTAATAATCAATCTGATTCTCAACCGTTACAAACAAATACAGTTTTCCAAAAATTAAAAGTTCTCAAAACCATTATTGATGGAGCGGAAGCATTTACCAGTCAAAAAGACAGAATTGTTTTATTATCACCCCTGTTAGGATTAGCTGAATTAGCCAAACGTTCTGGTCAAGTGAAAGCAGGTTCTGAGGAATTTCTCGCTAATTTAGATTATCCAGAATATCTGGAAAGACCGAAAAAATTACAACAGAAATGGAGAGATTTAAGTGAATCTTTATTAGCAGCAGATGGGAGAAATCAATTAGGGAAACAATTGGGTTATTTTGCTCAAGATGGTGGTATTAGTAAATTAAGAGAACTAATTCAAACTCATGTTGCTAATCACGGACTAAAGCAATTATATGAAGATACCCGTCGGGCGGCTGATGGTATTCGTCAACAACAAGAATATCTCAAAGAAATTATTGCCGAAATTCACGAACAAGGTATACCAACAGTTGATACTCCGGCTTTACTAGAATTGAGATTAGCTATAGAAAGTTTAGATAGAACCTACAGAAACTTTCAAAAAGATTTAGGTAAAGAACAGTTGAAAGACCGCCGAGGTATTGTAGTTACTGATGTCATTAAAGATGAACTAACTTTAAAAATTTTGAATTGGAGTCAGTGGACATTATTATTTAATAAAATCCAAAATGGCACAATTACCTTAGCAGAATTTAAAGGTGCAGCGGGGAAATTATTTGATAGAGGAAATCGGGTTAATACCTCCATACCGACTAAGAGTGATGACTTTTATCCAGCCTTTGAGAAAACAGTTAGAGAACTGGAAAACTTTGCGAGCGATCGCATTCGTCAAGCCGTGATAGACTTATTAAGCTCATTGGCACATCAAATCACCTTAGAAAGGGAAAAACTACAGGACATTCTTCAGCCAGAAATGGAACAAGAAATTGAATCAAAATTTGGGCTGGAAGAAGCAGATTTATTTTATAAACTGTTACTAGGATCTGATCCTCGTCAATGGAAAGAAGCAATTATTGCCGAAATCAATAACCATAATCAAACAATCAAACCAGAAAGTATTTTTCCCCTAGCGAGACAAGACGAAAAACACAGTGTAGGACAAATTTTTGATTGGTCACCAGAAAGAAATCAAAACCCATCAAGAAGTGTCAATCATCAACTTTTCGTATTACGACTGCGAGATGAAATTACCGCTAGTGCTAGTCTTCACCTTGTGCAATATGTCAGTGAAAGCAATCAGCAAGTAAATATAGAAATCAATGGAGTTTTAGATCAAATTATTCCCAGCTTGCAAAACCTTTCCAAAAAAGAAGCACTACTAAGATATATTGCTGCAAGAGATTCACAAACCGAATTAGCCATTCCAGCTTGGCTAGAAATCTTAACCGATATTGCCACAATTAATGAAGAAGAATTATTTACCTGCATTTAATTGGTAATACCATTTCTTTATGAGACTGCGCTGAATTTTGTAACCTTGTCTTTTCCTCCTCTGTGTTCTCTGTGCCTCTGTGGTATGGCTAACGCCACGCTTCGCTAACGTTACTTTCTAAATTTGGCGCATCTTTATACAAAATTGGTATAACATCTAATAAAGTACAAATTCATCTGCGTTCATCTGCGTTTATCCTCCTCCATCTGCGGTTAAAATCTTCCTTATCTACCTCAATGAAATAGGAATTGATATAATCCGTACTCTTCTATTAGTTATCAAATAAATTTAGGGAAATGCACTATCAATGAAATATTAACAAACAAAAAAAGGAACACCAAAAATGCCTGTGGAAATTCAGCTTCTACCTAGCTTTAAATTAGGTATGAAAGAAAACGCACAGTTGCATCTACCCACCATCCAAATTGTCCCTATTAAAAGCAACATTCCCCACATTTCTCGAATTACCTGCATAGTCAGAGGTACACCAAATGAATTAGCAGCAAAAATTCAAAGCAGCTATAGACAATTTCACTCAGATACACCCAAACAAATTTATAATATTTCTCAACTAGGACAAAACTCCTGTCAGTTAGATGCACCTTTAATCACAATAGTTGATTGTACCTTAAAGGTAATTGTCGAATATTTTGATTCTGACGCTGCGGGAAAAGCAAATTTGTCCATATCTAATCATGTATGTGCTGAATGTGATCTTTGGTTTATACCCAATTTACAAACATCATCAAGTTCATCTACAAAAAATCATCCCCCCATGAATACTTCACAATTTGATCACTATTTGCATAATTTAAGTCAACAACTCAGTGAAAAACTCAACGAAAAACAAAGAAAAAGATTTCCTGGTTGGTTAGCTTTAGATTTTGGTACTTCCAATTCTACAGTGACACTTTTTGACCCCATAGAAGTTCCCATTGCCGAAGTTTTACCCAGAGAACAAGAACTGAGATTGAGAGAACGTATGGCGGAATGGTTTAATTCCTCCCCAGATTTAGCCTTACCAGATGTTAGTAGTGGTGAGTGGGAAAAATTCCTGGTTGATATTAGCAAAAACTTAGAAATAGAATCAGATCAATTAAGTGAAATTTTTGAAAGTGATAACAAAGAATTATTTTTAGAAGCAATTCGCCAAATTGAATTATGTCTAGGAACAAGTGATAGATTTCGGCGGGCTGTTAGCAAAAAGCTTTATGCTATATATCATGAAGTTTTTCGTGTTCCCACATTAGAATCACAAAATTTAATGCCTGTAGTTTTAGATATTGACCGACGCAGCACAGAAATTCCCAGTGAAATGGAAGTATCGCAATTAATCCCCTTAAAACTACGCATGGGTAGAGACGCAAGAGATAATAGAAGAAAAGCCATAGCCCAAGGCACAACTGTTTCAGTCAAAGAAATTATTAGCAGATTTCATCATTCACCCAAACGCTATTTTGGACAAGATCGATCTTTCCCAATTATCTTAGAAGACGACGAAGAAAATATTCAAGTTAATCGCCTCATTCAAGCAGCTTGGGCGCAATTAATTGAATTAACAGAAGATTATCGGCAAAGGGCTAGACGCAGATTTTCAGAAGGCGATTTTTTAACAGCAGTTGTTACCTATCCCACTGTTGCCCCTCCCATAGTTCGCAAAGAAATTAAGCAATTAGTCCAGGAATTAGGCATTGATGATGTACAAACTGCCTATGATGAAGCAGTTTCTGTGGCTATCTTTTTCCTGTGGCGAGAATTTGGCGGAAATCTGAATATTGGCATTGAATCTTTTAAAACTCGTTGTCGTCAAAATGGGAATAAATGGTCACAAAATGTCCTGGTTTTAGATATTGGTGGCGGCACAACCGACTTAGCTTTAATTGAACTAACTTTAGAAGATAAAACCCCTTTCTTTGCAGATCATGAAGATCGAGGTTTAGGCGGACGTTACTATAAACTGACTCCTAAATTATTAGGTTCTTCAGGACATTTACAATTAGGTGGTGAATTAATTACTTTACGAATTTTCCGCTTGTTAAAAGTAGCAATTTCTGATTTTCTCCTTACCGCAGTTACTACAGGTGACATCGAAAGCGATAAATTAGAAGACTTAATTAACTCCGAATTAAACGACCGTTTTTTAGAAGATGGGAAATTTAAAACTGGTAGTTTATTAAAATGTATAGATAAGGAAAATCCTGAAGGTGATGTTGCCTTTAAAGATGCCCTGGATACTGCGGAAAAAGTCTTACCAACTCGTTGGCAACAAGCAACCCAACGCCTACAAACCTTTTATACATTGTGGGATCATGCGGAAGCCGCCAAACTCAAATTAGGACAAAAAACAACCACAGATGGTTCTTTATTAACCTTCACTTTAAATGAACAACAAATTGGCGAACTGCTTGCCCAAAGTGCTGTTAAATTTCAAGTTAGAAGTTCTGAATCTATTTATTTAACTTTAGATCATCAGCAATTTGAACGGGCAGCAACTTCGTCAATTAAAGAAGCAATTGGGATTGCTAAAGGTTTAATAGAAAGCCGTCTCAGTTCAGAACCTAATCAAAAAGTAGATTGGTTAATTCTTTCTGGGAAAACCTGTAGTCTTGATCTTGTGCAACAACAAATTTACGAGGAATTTAGTCAATCACCATATTTTGTTTGGAATCCCGAACGAATTACTTTTGTTTTAGAATTTACTAAGCTTGCCACTTCCGCAGGTGCTTGTTATGCCGAAAAACTGCGCCGATTTCGATTTGATCCTGAAGAATCTAAAAGTCTATTACGCAAAGGTGCAAATCAATTAGAAATTGATGTCAAAAACCTATTTTATTATCTTCCTTGCAACTTTAAACGCAAAACCCAAAGTAACGACCCATTAGCCATTTTTAGTGCTGGACAAGAACTATATCAGCTTGCACCTTGGGATAAGGTTGCTAAAGTGCGGACACCTTGGCAGGGCATTCAATTAACTAATATTATCCATCGTCAAGATTATGAAAATGGAACTTTTCGTCTGTGGGGTAGTTTCGACGGTAAAATATTGATGGATAAGTTGGGCATGGAAGAACAGGAATTTCTCAAAAAAATCAAAGTCCAATTTGAGATTGACCAAGCTTTACAATTTAGTATTTTACTATGTCGAGGTAATCCCCATTATTTAATAGACGTGGTTGGTATTGATATTAATTCAGTCATATCTAAATCTACTGAAAATGCCTTGTTTACTGATGGTAATTTAAAGTGGAATATCGCTGTAGAAAACCACCAACACAACTTAAATGATGGTGATATTGCTGTCAATGTTTTAGAATCTGCCACAGTTGATCAACCTCATGCTTATCATTTAGTATTTGCCGTTGATAATAATGAAGGTAAATCAATGGAAACATTTCATTATTTACAAGATGGTGTGAAGCAACCAGGCACAGGATTAATCAGTAAACCTTTGCCACCATTTCCTCAAAGTGGTCAACATACTTTCTACATTTATCAAACTGATAGTGAGACAAATACTAAAAAATGGCTACGGATTGGTACACTCAGCAGACCAGATATTATCACAGATTATCCCTGTCAATATCATGTAACTCTTGATAATACAGGCATATTAAGAATGCACGCGGGGGCAGTTCCTTATTGGACATCTAATAATCAAGAATGTCTCGAACAAGAAGGATGTGTTTATCGGGCAGAATTGGAACTACAACCCAATGAAGTTGATAAAGAACGTGATCCTTTTTGCGGTATTCATTAAGTTCAAGATCCCCGACTTCTTGAAGAAGTCGGGGATCTAAAATCTTTTATTTTCATCCTGATAAAATTATGCAGAATCTACATAAACTATTAACTATAGAAAACTCAGAATTAGCCAAAATATTGCGGTTTAATTTATATGGATTAGCTGCAACTTTAACAAAAGCAAATCAAGAATATCCATTTGATGCCGGATGTCAGGTATGCGAAGAACTGTTGCAGGAACTTCATCAATTATTAGAACCTGTACCATCCCCAGATCCCCGACTTCTTAAAGAAGTCGGGGATCTAAAACAACCTGAATTAATAAATGAATTAAAATTATTAAAATTAAAAGATATTTTCAATAACAATCCAGAATTAAATTCTTATTTAGGTAATTCTCATATTCAAGGTCAAACTGATGGAGAAATATGGAACGAAATTCATAGAAAACTATTGCGAGTTCCTGAAGATGTAGCGACATCTTGGCGACATAAGGCTTTAGAATTAGCACAGGAAGTAGGGGCAGTTGTAGATAATATAAATCTGAATGAATTGCCATTTGTGCGTGATGAAATTATTTATCCGGGGTTGAGTGGTACAGTTCAAGCCAAAGGACTATGTTTATCTCAAACAGCTTTGATAAATTCAGAAATTGCCCAAACTCATCTTTCTAAAAATTCATATTTAATCGCCGGATTTTTACTTTTATATATTAAGTTTATTGAAATAGATCCAGACTTACATCATGCTTTAAAAAGTGTTTTTAGCTTTGATGTAGTTTCTTTACATTCTAAATTAGAACAACGTCATCAATATATTGACACATTAAGCGATCGCTTGCACCGCATCCAAAAGCTAAATGAAACTACTGATACTGTCCTCAACTTATGTACTTGGATTGACATAGATGAAGCCATTCATTCCCTAGTATTTATCCCCCCTGCTGAACGTTATTCTTGGTGGGGAAAATTACAAAAAGAATCCCGGCATCTGTTAAAAAAAGCCGCTGATAAAGCAGTTAAAGCAGGTAATGAAGTCCGACTCAAACAATTATCAGGACTGTATGCTGATGTTTGTGAATTTTCTAAAGATGACCTACAATTAGACTGTGGTGGTAATCCTGGCGAGGTATTAACCTGTTTACGAGTCTATGCCAAAATTAATCAGCAACAGTATCCAGGAAGGGTAATATTTCGGACTTTACGCTAAAAAAAAGAACTTTGTCCGTAATACTGGAATAGCTGAGTAATCAAAATTCTCCTCCTAGTGAATCAAGTTCAGATATTGTACTAGTTTTGATATGTATAATTAGTCCCTTGATGGGAGCGATCGCCATCTATATAACTGCCTTGTACCTATAGATTTAAAGTAATGGTCAAGTTACCTATGACTTAGCGCAGTTAATAGAACCACCTGTACAAATATTAGAATGTTCTGAATTTGCAGACGCAATCATCAAACATTGCGGTTAATTTCTATTAACCGTAGGGTTTACCCGCCCTTGATACTATAATATATTTATCACCATCACTAACCAGGTTATTTGTATGGTTATCACTCCTTTGAAACTAAACTTCAACACAGTTAATTTTACCGATGAACAGTTTTATCAACTATGTCAAAAAAACAGCGATTTAAAATTTGAACGCACATCTACCGGAGAATTAATTATTATGCCACCAATGGGAGGAGAAAGCGGCAATCGAGAAGCAGAATTCATTATAGATTTAGGTATTTGGAATCGTCAAACAGGACTCGGTTACACCTTTAGTTCTTCCACTATATTTAAATTACCCAATGGTAGCGATCGCTCTCCAGATGCAGCTTGGATTAAAAAAGAACGCTGGGAAGCACTCACCCCCGAACAAAAACGCAAATTTCCCCCCATTGCACCGGATTTTGTCATTGAATTAAGGTCAGCAACAGATGATTTAAAAACTCTGCGTCAGAAAATGCAAGAATATATGGATGCAGGGGTACAAATGGGATGGTTAATAAATCCTCAACAGCAACAAATAGAAATTTATCGTTTAGGAAAAGATGCGGAATTGCGAAATTTGCCTACAGAATTATTAGGAGAAGAGACATTACCAGGATTTAGTTTGAGTTTAGATTGTTATTAAAATCTCAAGTAAAGTGTTATAATTTCCATATCTCAACTAGTGGATACAATCATGATTGACCAACTTCTCATCAAAACTGAAATTGATAATTGTGATGTACCAGATGCCAATCTCCTAGTCACTGAAGATGATACACCTGTGGATAATCTCGCATCTGCCAAACAACAACGTCTTTTAGTCGGTTCTCTTTACAGTTCTTTACAAAATCAGATTTTTTTAGCTGAAGCTAATGTTGGTGTTTATCATACTTATGGTGAACCTGCGATCTTTCCTGATGTATTTGTTAGTTTTGATGTACAAACTCCTGACAACTGGTGGGAAAAACAAAATCGTTGTTATCTAGTTTGGAAATTTGGTAAATCACCAGAAGTTGTTATTGAAATTGTATCAAATCGAGAAGGTGCAGAACTAGATAAAAAGTTGCAAATTTATGAAAAAATGCGAGTTTCTTACTATATTGTCTATGACCCACATCAAAATTTAGGAGAAGACATTCTCAGAATTTATACTCTCCAAGGTAGACGTTATATAGAAACTACAAATAACTGGTTAGAAGATATTGGTTTAGGAGTAACTTTATGGACTGGAGAATTTGAAGGTAGAAATGATTCTTGGTTGCGTTGGTGTGATCAAAATGGTAATGTTTTACTAACTGGTGATGAACGGGCTAAAAATGCCGAAGCACGCGCTCAATTATTAGCAGAAAAGTTAAAGGCTTTGGGTGTAGATCCTGATAGTATTTAAATGTTATTTTAGGATTTTTAGAGATGATTCATCCTCAAAATGGCTTATTTATTGGCTATCGCACCCGCCATGAAATGAATTTCATGGCTAATAGTCAAAGTTTACTAAAGTAAACTATAGATTTATGGGGATTTTTAGTCATCTTCAGATGACTTTTGCTATTAGACTGGGAATTCATTCCCAGGCGGGCTATGGGTTTTCCGGGTTTTCCGTAATGTTATAAAGGTTATAAAGGTCAATAATTCTATCCGCTACTACTTGATTATCAGTAGCAATATACAACCATATTTGAATCAAGTCCTCTTCCGCTTTGGCAGTACGAAGCCAATATGCCATCTAATTACACATCCCTCTCAGAAATCTGAGCGAAACGCTTTCGTCCTTCTAGCTTAATAGCATCTATATCTGCATACTTCCCAGTACCGCTATCAATACCTTCTTGCCACAAACGATGTATTTCCTCAATATTTTGGGATTGAATAAACCGCTTATATTTCCAGTCCCGCAGCGCTTCGCGGATAATTTCACTACTGCTGGCATATTCACCGGATTTTACCGCATCACGAACCAAAGTAGCCATTTCTGGTGTTAGGGCAATGCTAAGTTTTTCGACGTTAGGCATAGATTATACCTTTATTTTGCTCTATGGTAGCAATATTTCCTACCAAATTCATGTTTTAATCAAATTTATATCTATTTACATGATCAACAAAACATATTGACAACCCAATGCCGAAATAGTTCTACGATTATTCTCCAGCGTCCCTGATTTTCTACAATCACATCATGATGTTTCAAAACTTCTAAAGCTTTCTGTAAATCAGTTTCATCTATTCCCGTCAACTCAATTAATTCATTCATTTAAACCTAATCCTGCGGTGTGTTTTGCCAGGTGACTTAAAAGTATTTGTTGAGTATTATCATTATTTTCCTCAGCTTGACCACAGAAACCATTTTCAAAGACTTAGAGAACTCCACAAAAAAGATGACCCAATCTTGTGGGATGGGCATCTTGCCCGTTCTTGTATTATGAGCGGGCAAGATGCCCGCACCACAATAAATTTTAGGATATTTTTTTAATTGGAGAACTCTTATTGACATTTGGAGGTAAACCTGTTGCTGTGATTTTATCTATTGCGGTTTTGATTGTAGCAACTGCAATACCCATTGTGGCTATGAAACTATCCCCAAGTCAAATCAATCAACCTACAAATAATTCCCATTTGACTCTGTGACTCCTAACTCCTACCATCATAAAAAACCTTGGCAAAACCTCGAAAAATATCAAGTTCTGCCAAGGTATTTAATTACAAGTAATTACTATTAAATCCCAACTTGACAGCGGTTTCTAATTATACAAGGTACATCTTAGCCCCCTCATCGCTTGCGGGGAGGGGGTTGGGGGTGGGGTTCTTGTACCTGATAAGACCAGAAAATGCTTTAATTAAACCAAGACAAACTGATTAGGATTAGCCACACTCAAAGCGCTCGCTTGAATACCAGTTAAAGTGGCTAAAGTTTGACCACCAAAGATAACGGCAGTATCAGCACCAACTTGAGTCAAAGTAAGATTGGCTGTAGTGATACCTAAACTAGCAGCGCCCTTAATACCAATCACATCCGAACCAACTTGGAAATCTAGAACTGTGTTAGCGGCTTTTGGTAATTCAGCGTTGACAATCCAGAATTGGTCAGCGCCAACACCACCAGATAACAGGTTGCCACCACCTAAACCGACAAAGAATTTATCGTTACCACTACCACCTAATGCCCGGTCATTGCTACCTAAATAGAAAGTATCATCACCAGCGCCACCAGACATCCGATTCTCACCTTTACCATCTCTAGCATCAAATTCATCATTGCCATCACTGCCGAAGGCTACGTCGTTGCGACTAACGTAGGTTTTATCGTTACCGCTACCAGTGTCAATGATGTTGTTACGAGCATTACTATTGAATGCTAAATCAACTTCATCGTTTCCTGCACCACTAAATACAGTATCTTGAACCCCATCTATATTTTGAAGTGCAATTAAGGTATCTGCCCCAGTAGTTCCAGCAACGAAGTTTTCCTGATTGACTTCAGTTACTGAGGCAAACATGGTTTGAGCAATGTTGACTTGATCCACCGCATTAGCAAGACCAGGGATTTTAAAGCCGTAGGCATCAAAACCTTGACCGATTGAACTAGTTAATGTTGGGGAATCAACACCTTGATAGTAGACAGGGACAGGACGGTTGGTGTGGCTTCCCCAGTTGTATTTATCAGTGGCACTATTTCCCCAGAAGTTACCAGATTCAGCAATTGTGTCAATCGCAGTCAATTGTTCAGCGCCCTTTGTTCTGAGCAGTGCGGGGAAGTCATTAGTAAGATTGAGGTAATGATCGTGGTCAGCAGTAATAATCAATTCGTTATCAGCCCAACCACCATTTTGGTTAATCCAATTGATCACAGATCCGACTGCTTTGTCAAAGTCTAAAACTGTACCAATCAGGTTATCAATGTTGTTATCATGGGCAGCCCAGTCTATATCACCACCTTCAATCATCAGCCATAAACCATCCGGGTCTTTACCTAAAACTGATAAAGCTGCTTTGGTTAGGTCATCAAGAGTAGGGTTTTCATTGCGTTCTTTAGCGATAAATGACGCATCCGTTTCTCCGGGAAGAAGCGGTCTAACAGTATCTGGATTTAGTCCCTTGGTAGTGTTGTTGGTGAACATTGCCAAGCCAGTGGTGCTGTAGTCTCCATCGGCAGAACTTACGGGTAGGTTGCCATCTTGTCCACGCGCACCGTACAAACCAAGTAAGCGATCGCCTTTTTCTGGATCAAGTTGAGCAGCGGTATTTGCTAGAGTTTGAGCCGCATTAGTACCACGTTCTAAGAAGGTGTAATCATAGATGTTGGTCGTGGGCTTTTTACTTAACTCTTGGTAAGTGGATTCCTTGATGTAAGTATTGTCTCTTGGCTCAACACCAGTGGGTAAAGGATTACCAGTATTAGAAAGGGGATGACCACCACCCAGGAGTACAGTTGGTTGGAAAATACGAAGTTCTTGCTGCAAGATATTGTCTAATGCAGGTAAGTCACCATCAAACTTGTTGCGATTATTGACATTTGCAGCAGCAGCAGCAGGGGTAGCGTGGTCAATAGGAACAGATGTGACTAAACCAGTTGATTTACCAACAGATGCCGCTTTAGAAAGCACACTTTCAACGGGATCTTCAAAAATATCAACACCAATAGCACCGTTGTAACTCTTAACACCTGAATAAAGTGTAGTCGCCGTGTTGGCAGAATCGGGATAGCTATACTTGATATAATTAGAGTCAGTACCCGGTGTCCAAGGATTGATACCACCTTTTACTGGATCGTAACCAACAAGGTTGCCAACTACACCATCGCTAACTTTTGCGCCACCATTAGGTGTAGTTCCAGGGTTAAATGTGGGATTAAATGCAAACCCTGTACGGATAGGAGCAGTACCTGTAGGAGTAGTGAAGGTATTACCATTAAGAGCGGAAATCCCAGCATTAAAAACTCCATCTGTACCAGCAATTGTGGTTCCGTAGGTAGTGGCATAGGTGTAGCCTGTTAATGTTTGGAAATTAAGCCCTGTTCCTTCACCTGATGTATAGAAATCACTAAGTTTAGTTCCAGGATTCCCTGCTTGAATTTGCTTATAGATAGCGGCGGCACGAGCCATTTCCCAGCCTAAACCGTCGCCAATCATAATAATTGTATTCTTAGCCATAAAACCCCTTAATTCCTTTTGCAATGATTACTGAATGAATAAATTCGGGTCTGGCAAATCGAGGAAGACCTAACTTACCTGAGTATGAATATTACCTTTCATTAAATTTTCACGCAAAGGTTAAGATGGGACTATGGTTTAATAATTTTTTGATTAAAAAATTCGTTTTATAACTTGGTTGAGGTAAAAAGAGGATCAAATTCTCAAACTTAGCCACAATATTCAAAAGTTAAAAAACCTTGGCAAAACTTGGAAAAATATCAAGTCCTGCCAAGGATTTAATCACAAGTAATTACTATTAAATCCTGGTTCTCATTAAACTAGGACAAACTGATTAGGATTAGCTACACTCAAAGCGCTGGCTTGAATACCAGTTAAAGTGGCTAAAGTCTGACCACCAAAGATAACCGCAGTATCAGCACCAACTTGAGTCAAAGTAAGATTGGCGGTAGTGATGCCTAAGCTCTTAGCGCCAGAAATACCAATTACATCAGTACCAATTTGGAAATCTAGAATGGTGTTAGTAGCTTTGGTTAATTCACCAAAAACAATCCAGAATTGGTCAGCGCCAGCACCACCAGATAGGGTGTGACCACCACCAAGACCGATTTCAAAGGTATCATTACCATCACCACCCAAGGCACGACCATTAGAACCATTACCCAGGAAGAACAGATCATTACCAGCGCCACCGGAGGCACGGAAATTACTGGCTTCATCTCCGAAAAATGTGTCATTGCCATCACTACCGAAAGCGCGATCGCCATTGGCTAAAAACACGGTATCATTGCCACTACCACTGTCAATAATGTTATTACTGGCAAGAGCGCCCGCAGCCGCACTATCAACCTCGTCATTACCAGCGCCACTAAACACGACATCCTTAATACCACCAAAGCCAGGAGTTTGCTTGGCTACAATCGTATCGGCATTAGGTGTACCAGCAAAGAATTGTGTGTCCTGAATCAAATTGGCATTAGGCGCAGTCAAGAAAGATAACTGACCACCTTCAACCAGGTTTTCTTGTCTAGTTTTTGTGCCATCACCATTACCATCAATATTTGTGGCGGTAATGATTGTTCCAGAACGAATACTATGCGCCTGGACATCAAACACAAACTGTGTACCAGGAGCGTTACCAAAAAGACTAGAAACGTCTAGAATACCTGAAGTTTCCCAGTTACCGATATCAGTGGGGCTAGAATCAGTTTGACCAGAAGGAACAGCCGAGCGATCAACTTGTGCAATTTTAGTTAAGCTATCCGCTGGATTGGCAGCAGCAGGATCAAGAACGTAAATAGAGGCTTCTTGCTTAGAAGTTGCACCCCAGATATCTGCTCCTAGTGCGCGGTCTTCTTGTAAGTAAATTTTGCCATTATCAGCCCAGTCGAGGTTATCAGGACTACGCATACCGAAATCTTGTTTACCAGCGTCGTTGCCATCGTAAAGGATGTCAATTTTTGCAGTGATTTCTGGTGCAGTTGTAATCTTCCACAGAGCATCATTTCCAGATGTGGGGTGTTGGATGGCAACGATAAATTCATTGGGATTGTTTGTAGAAATCAACCCAGTAGGTTCAGATCCTGGAACTCCCAAACTAACCCAACGAGTGATGGATTCAGCTACACCATCCTTATTGCTATCAGATGCCTTCCAGATATCGCCAGGACCGTTGTCTTCGATAATGTAAAGATTACCAGCAGCATCACTAGCCAAGTTGTCAGGGTTATTGAGGTTGGTACCCGCAGCTAAACCAGTACCACCGTCAATTGTGCTACGACTAGCAAAAAGCTTAACTTCATTGGTTTTGAGGTTAATGCCATAAACTGCGTTTTCGCTAGTTGTAGCTACATAAAGAGTGTCACCAATAATTTCTAAGTCTTCTGGACGACCGTAGGGTGTACCACCAACTTCATCTGCTGCCGCACGTCCACCTGTAGTAGCACTGCTAAAGTCAAAGGGATCGGCGGTGGTGGTTTTCACGCCATTAGCATCGGTAATCGCCACCCAAGTAGCTGCACCAGTGCGAGTAGTAGCTGCATTTGCAGTAGAGTTCCAGTCTTGTGAAGCATTACCTGTAAAGGCAGTTACCTTCAAGACAAAACTTTGTCCAACACTCAAATCACCAACAGTCTTAGGTACAAACTTGTAGATAGAACCAGTGTTGCTCTCATCAATAAAGTACAAAGTACCAGAGGCATCAAACTTCAAGCCTTCATGGGAAACCGCAGGAATATTGCTGCGCCAAACCACATTGGCTGGATCACCAGCAGCCATCAAGGGGTTAAGCCACTCAAATAGACGACCATTGGTTCTTTCTTCGGCGGTAAGAACTGTTCCGTGAGGAGTATATTCCGCAGGGTCAAAGGGTCCAAAATCATCGGCATTCTTATCCCAAACCGCAGGATTGGTGGTGTAGGGTAAGGCCGCTTGACCAGTCAGGGCTGAAACAAAGTCACCAGTTTGGGTGTCGTAGCGAGCTAAACCAGCGCCTTGACCTACTTCCATCGGAATGTAGATGTAGCGGTTGGTGGGATCGAGTGCCACCATGTCCCAGTTACCAAAGGTGGCAGCAAATTGAGGATCTAGATTAGCTTTGTTGCGGTCAACAATTTCTGTCTGAGTGAATCCTGTTGGTAGTAAAAAGGGTGCAGTGTCTTCTGCTGTAGGAACAGTAGCAGTAGTAGAAAGAAGTTGGCTAAAGTCAACATCAATTTTGTAGGTTGTACCCCAAACATCAGGACCTGCAGTAATACCAGTGGAGGCTAAAACAGCTTGAGTACCATCGAAAGGATTTGTAGCGATATCTTCAGGACGAGAAAACCTGAAGGCATTAACTGCGGTAGCTAACTCATTTTGTTTTGTTTGTGTAGCAAAACCTTGAGCGTCATAACCTGTAGTACTTGCTTTTGTTGGATTGTAGTAAGAAATTTCTACAAATTGACCGTTTGTGCTGTTACCACTGCCTTTGAACTGGCTAGGATTAGCTTCAATCGCATCAGTAGCACTGCTAGGATCATCTGCTACCCAAACAAACAATTTACCCTGTGCTAAACCATTACGTTCCAGGAAACCACCAGCTTTTTTATCGCCAACATAGAGATATAAAGGCGCGTTATTGCTATCATCACCAATTAAGAACGCAACTTTATCAGTGCGTCCTGTATTTAGTTCTGTGACGTTTTCCCACGAAGCGCGACCAAATGCGGGTACTGCATATAAAGTATTTGTTTGTGTATCCAAGGCGAATTGTGTGCCATTACTGGTTTCTTCACCAGAGAAGAAAATACGATCAGCTAAACCAATACCCGCACCAAACTGGTTGGCTTCAAACAAAGCAGCAGAACAAAAACGTTGAATACCACCAAATTCTAAGTCAGCAGCAGCATCAACAACTTCACCTTTGCGGTTGATAATTGTGTCATGGGCTAATCCAGCATCAACGATTTGCAATGTGCGCTTGTCAACATCAAAGTAGTTAACTCTTGCACCAGGGAGTTGTGTCCCGTTTTTCAGAGTGTACTTATAACCATCAGCACTTCCTACTTCATTGACAACTAATACACGAACAGTTGTATCGTTGAGTGAGTAAGCGCCAATACCGTCAAGAATCCCAGGAGCAACATAGTTCCCAATTTTGTCACCAACTGTAAAAATAGGGTTAACGGTGTAACCATTTAATCCTTTTACTTGAGACGGTTGGGTTGTATCGAATGGTGTGTTAGCCATAAAATCCCTCAGTTTTCTTTGTAATGCTTACTGAATCAATGCTTGGTAAATTTAGGAAAACCTATATTTACCGAATATGAATATTACCTTCCAGTAGAATGTCACGCAGAGGTTAAGAAGGCACTATGATTTAGCTATTTCTTGATTAAAAAATTTTCTAGAAGTTAATTTTAGATTAAGAAAAGAGAAAAGATTATCTATTGATCGGTACTATGCCAATATTAAAACTAATACACACCCGATCTTCATCACTCATATTCATTTCCACACCATGTAACAGCCAACTGGGAAATATTAACATTGTCCCTTCACGAGCTTTATAAGTGATTTTGGGGAAAGTCCATAGATTAAACTCTATAGATGGTGGTAAGATCATTTGTGAAGCTGGTCGAGGATCAGAGAAAAATATGCCACCACAATTTTCAGGAGTTTTCAGATAATAAACTCCACTTAAAATTGAGTTGGGATGATTATGTACAGAGTTGGAGGCAAGTTTACGATTAATAATTGCCCAACAAGTTGTAATTTTGAGACTAAACTTTTGTAAGTCCCATTGTAAAAATGTGGCAACTTCTAAGACATTTTGATTAATTATTTCTATAAGGTTGTCAAAACTATCCCTCTCATGCAACCTATCCGCACTATGCCATCCTAGTATATTTGACCACTTCTCACCCTGACTATCCCGACGTTCTTCCCCATAGATAGTTTCTAAGAGTGGAGGATTTAATTGCTGATAATTTTCTAGGGAAAAATGCCAAACAGACGTGGGAAACCAATCATTTCTAGAACCAGCCATAATTTTGATTTATGTTTATAGTAGGGAACAGGGAACAGGGAACAGAATTAAAAGTCTTTTGGTGGATTGTTTTTTAGGTAAATTCTGGATTTCATTCAAGTGCATACCGAAAAAAGCCGAAGTCCTGTTAAGCTCAATAGGTAACTTTCTGGAACTGAACTGTTTTATGCACCTACCTTCCTTTCTATGGTTATGGAAAATAGCCGCTTGGTCAATGGGATTATCTTTACTAGCCTATTTATTTTTAGCCATAACTGGTATTTGGATGTTACGGGTCAGAACAAACCCAGAATCTTTCGGTATTCTATTACCTTCGTATCGTCCGCAAGTGCGATCGCTCCATTATATAATCGGCATAACTATAGTTAGCCTAGTATTACTACTCCTAGCCGTTGGCATTGTTGGTACATTAGGACACTTCGGTTCACTAGGACACTCACCACATTTAGTCGCTGGTTTAATAGTCGTCATCTTAGTTTTAGTATCCGCTTTTAGTGCCACTCAAATTAGTACCATCAAGCCTTGGGCTAGACCATTACATCTTGGTTGTAATCTCTGCTTATTACTAGGATTTGCCTGGGTATCTCTCAGTGGTTGGACTGTGGTGCAAAAGTATTTACCTTAATTCTCAGTTTCCACCATGCTTCTGTTATGGCTAGGAAATTCTGCAAATCATACACAAATAATTTATCCTGAAAATCCTGATTCAGCCCTTGACAAAATTCTCAGTTTCGATTACACTTATGTTATGAGTGGAAAAGTGCGCGCCCATATATATAAGGTTTTTATTTATCAAATTATTCAAAGCAGTAAAACAGGTAAATGTCTGAATCAGGATGTCCAGGATTTGAGGATTTACAGGATGTGATGGCAAGATTGTTTTTGAGGAAGTGATGATGATTTTGTCTGAATCAGGATGTCCAGGATTTGAGGATTTACAGGATGTGATGGCAAGATTGTTTTTGAGGAAGTGGTGATGATTTTGTCTGAATCAGGATGTCCAGGATTTGAGGATTTACAGAATGTGATGGCAAGATTGTTTTTGAGGAAGTGATGATTTTTGGAAGTTGGGATATTTTAAAGATGTTGTTTTATGCTCTTCTTTAGATAGTTAGTTTACAGCATTTTCGCAATTACCAATTACCCATCCTGAAAATCCTTAAATCCTGATTCAGACAGAATCATCTCCAAAATCCCAACAAACAATCATTAAACAACATCCTG